>NZ_JBIVVI010000752.1:0-4542 GCF_044757675.1 Kitasatospora sp. NPDC091257 | reverse complement strand
GGGATGGTGAGGAGTGTCGCGAGGAGGCGTCGATGGTCGGCAGCACCGCCAAGGGCCCCGAGGAACACCGGCGGCCCCGGTGGGCGCGTGCCGCCCACGCGGTGTGGGCCTACGTCCGGCGCGCGCCGGGGACCTACATCTGGCTGGCGATCCTGCTCGTCACCACGCAGGTGATCCGGCACGTCGATCCGGCGACCGCCGACCGCATCCTGGAGCGGCGTTCGACCAACCTCCACCACCTCCAGGTCTCGCCGGTCCGTGTCCTGGTGACGAGTGCCCTGTGGATCGCGGGCGGCGGCTGGCTGTCCTACTTCCTGCTGTACAACCTCTTCCACGTGCCCGCCGAACGATGGCTCGGCACGCTGCGTTGGATCTCGGTGGCGGCGCTCGCGCACGTCGGCGCCACGTACCTCAGCGAGGGCGTGCTCGGCTGGGCGATCCACCACGGGCTGGCCTCGCCGAGCGCCGTCTACACCCTGGACTACGGCGTCAGCTATGCGCTGGCCGGAGTGGTCGCGGTACTCACCTATCTGATCGTCCGGCCCTGGCGGTACCTGTACGCGGCCGGGGTGTTGGTGGTCTACGGACTGGGCGTGCTGCAGAGCCGGGACTACACCAGCATCGGCCACTTCAGTGCGGCCCTGATCGGCTTCGCCTGCTACCCGCTGACCCGCGACCGCCCGGGTTCCTTCGACCCGGTCGCCTCGGCCCGCACGGTCTGGCGGCGGGCGCGCCGACGGTGAGCGACGGCCGCCGATGGGACGGGTCGGCGGGCGGTTTTGCGGGGCCGCCCGCCGACCGGGCGGGTGGCGGGACGACTACCGGCCGAATCGCTGGGACACGCAGAGGATGTTGCCTTCGCTGTCCTTGAACCAGGCCGCGCGCATGCCCTCGCCCTCGGCGACGCCGTTGACGGTCTTCAGACCGGGGAAGTCGTACTCCTCGAAGGTGATGCCGCGGTCGCGGAGGCCGGCCATCTCGGTGTCGAGGTCGGCGACCTTGAAGCTGGCCAGGGTGTGGGCGGCCTGACCCCCGCTGGGGGTGTGGTAGACGGTGACCTGGGTGCCGCCGGTGTCGCAGACGAACTCCTCCTCACTCTCCTCGGCGAGCTTGAGACCGAGGGTGTCGGTGTAGAAGGCCTTGGCGCGGGCGAGATCGGCGGCGGGGATGACTGCTTGCAGCGGAGCGTCTCCAAGCATGATGTTTCGCCTCCTCCCTGTCACCAGGCTAGGGATGTGCGGGCGGTACCGCCCGGTGGGCGCGGAACGGCTTCGGACTGTGCGCGGGAGGTTGCCGGACGTCATGCGGGGCCGGCCTCCGGAGCGAGGTGACCTCGGCGGCGCGGGCGAAGTGAGGCCGTCACCCGGGGTGGCCGGCCGGCCGCGGAGGTGTCACCGGCCCCGTGGCCAGCCGTGCGGCACACGTTCCAGTACTCCCGCACCGAACAGCTCGTACAGCGGCAGGGCCTCCAGGTGGACGTAGCCGATGTGACAGTCGCAGACCGGCAACGGGCAGGCCCGCGCCCGCAGTCGGGTGCGGTAGCTGCCGTCGTACAGGTTGCCGAGGACGTCCCGGACGAAGTGGCAGCGGCGCACCGTGCCGTCGCCGTCCACCGACAGCACGGACTCGCCGGTGCGGCACGGCAGCCCGGCGCTGGGATGGGCGTGCCGGCTGTAGCCGAAGTGCGGGTCGAGAGCGGCCCATCGGGCGGCCTCGGCGTCGGTGTAGTCGAGGCCCTCGGCGGCGTTGACCCACAGGTAGACGTCCTCGGAGAGCTCGGCGCGCAGCCGGCCGGCCTCGTCGAGGTGCTCGGGTTGGCCGACGACGCCGACGCTGTACCGCACACCGAGTGCGTCCAGCTCGCGGCACTTGGCGAGGAAGCGGTCACGGGTGACCTGGCCGGGATGGAAGGTGACCCAGAGGGCGAGGGCGTCGAGGTCGGCCTCGGCGAGCCAGCCCGTGCGACAGCTGAGGTTGGTCTGGATCGCGACGCGGCGGACGTGCGGCAGGCGGCTCAGCTCGACCAGCGCGCGGCGGTACCAGGACCGCACCAGCCCCTCGCCCCAGGGCGTGAACAGCAGCGACAGGGTGTCGCCGGTGCCCGCGCGCCCGGCGGCCCAGCCGGTGAAGCGCTCCAACGCGGCCCGGTCGGCGCGCAGTTGTCCGGGGCTGTCGCGCCGCTTGGCGAACGGACAGTACGGGCAGTCGTAGTCGCAGGAGGAGAGCGGACCGCGGTAGAGCAGGGTGAGGTCCCGCGCGCCGTCCTCCTCCGGCGGCGAGGCGGAGGGCATGCCGAGGAAGGTCATTTCGCCTCGTACGCCGCCATCAGGGCCCGGACCCCGGGCGAGAACAGCATCGGCCCGACGGCGTCCGAGTGCGCCAGGCCCTCCGGGCTGAGCCGCAGGAACGCCGGGTCGCCGGCGGCGAGCCAGCCACGCTGGGCGAACCGGGCCAGCTCCGCCGGGAAGTCCTCGGCCGGGGACCCGCCGAACCGGGCACGGTAGTCCGCCAGCGGCATGCCCTCGGCCTGGAGCAGGGACTGCACCAGGTGCCGTCGGCGTGGCTCCGCCCCGCCCATCCAGTGACCCACCTCGGCACGGTGGAAGTCCTCGGTGGCGACGTAGTCGTCGATGATGCCGCGCACCTCGGTGGCGTTCACCGCGTAGTCGAAGGAGTAGTGCAGCCGCGAGGTGTAGGAGCGGGCGCCGCAGCCCAGGCCGACCATGCCGTCGGTCTGGCAGGCGTACTCGCCCGCCCCGGCCTGCGGGGAGGCGGCCCGGCGGAACATCCGCATCGACACCTGCTGGTAGCCGTGGGCGAGCAGGTGGTCGCGGCCGGCCCGGTAGAGCGCGAGCCGCCGGGTGTCCCAGGCGGACCGGCTCTCCTGCTCCCCGCGCCGGGCCAGGCCGGTCAGCGGACGGACGTACAGCGGGTAGAGGTACAGCTCCTCGGGCCGCCAGGCGAGCGCGGTGTCCAGCGAGCGGAGCCAGCTCGCCTCGGTCTGGCCGTCGATGCCGTAGATGAGGTCGATGTTGAGCACCGGGAACCCGGCCGCGCGGATCCGGCCGAGGGCGGCCTCCACCTCGGCCCGCTTCTGCGGGCGGACGGCGGAGCGCGCCTCGGCGTCGTCGAAGGACTGCACGCCCAGGCTCAGCCGGGTGGTGCCCCGGGCGGCCAGCACCTCCAGCCGGTCGGCGGTCGCGGTGGCGGGCGAGGCCTCCACCGAGAGCGGCACCGCCCGCAGGTCGGCGCCCATCCGCCGCTCCGCGATGTCGCACAGCCGTTCCAGCTCGCCGGCCGTCAGATAGGTGGGAGTGCCGCCGCCGAACGCGGCCAGCGCGAACCGGGCCCCGTCGTCCAGCGCGGCGCGCACCGCCGCGGCCTGGCGCTCCAGGGCGTCCAGGTAGGCCGTGGTCAGGCCCTCCGGGCTGCCGATCCGGGTGAACAGGTTGCAGAACCCGCAGCGGACCTCGCAGAACGGGATGTGCAGGTAGAGCGAGAGCGCGTGCTGCGGCTCGCCGGCCCACAGTTCGCGCAGCGGCGGACGTTCGGGCAACGGGCGGTAGGCCGTCTTGTGCGGGTACGCGTAGACGTACGACTGGTACGGCGAGTCCGGGCGCGGGGGCGCGGTGGTCATGCGGGCTCCTCGGAGGTCGCGGCGGCGCCCGCCGGTCGGGCGGGGAGGGTGAAGTGCGCGTACGGGACCGTCCAGACCACCTCGTGGCCGATCCGGTGCCCGGTGTAGCCGTCCTCGCCGTAGGCGGTGCCGTGGTCGGAGCAGACGATCGCGAAGCAGGGGCGGCGGGCGCTCATCGCGGCGAACAGCCGGCCGATGTGCGCGTCCACGTACTCCAGGGCGGCGGCGTGGCTGGCCCGCGAGTCCCCGTGCTCGCGGGTGGCGCCGGTCAGGTGGAACCAGTTCGGCTGGTGCAGCGCCGAGACGTTCAGGAAGAGGAACAGCGGCTGGTCGGCGGGCTGTTCGGCGGCGACCCGCTCGGCCCGGGCGACCTGCACCTCGAAGGACGTCGGCGAGGCCACGCCGGACTCGGGTGCCCAGTGGCTCTCCTGGAAGAGGCCGGGGAGCACCGACCCCAGGGCACCCTGCTTGTTGAAGAACCCCACGCCGCCGATGCACACCGTGCGGTACCCCGCCGCGGCCAGGGCCGTCGGCAGGTCGGGGGCGTCGAAGACCCAGGTGCGCGGGGCGGTGCTCTCGGATCCGGCGAAGCGGGCCGCGAACAGGCGCGGGTGCGGTCCGTCCGGGGAGGCCGGGGTCGGCAGGAAGCCGGCCAGGATCGCCTGGTGGGAGGCGTAGGTGAAGCTGCCGGGCGCGTGCCGGCGCTCCCAGCGGCCGCCGGGGAGGACGGCGGCGAGGCGCGGGATGCGGCCGGCGGCGGCCAGTTCCTCGGCGACGTCGAAGCGGAGCGTGTCGAGGGTGACGAGCAGCAGGTCGTGGCTGCCCACGACGGCGTTCATGTCGGGGGTGGGAGCGGGGGGCGGGGCGTGGTCCGGGGTGGGAGCGGGGGCCGGGGCGTGAGATCG
>NZ_JBIVVI010000751.1:0-4558 GCF_044757675.1 Kitasatospora sp. NPDC091257 | reverse complement strand
GAGGGGCTCCCGGCCACAGGTCTGCGAGACTCTACTACGCCCTGACCACTCGTTCGAGGGGTGAACCGGTCCACCGACCGGTCTCGTCCCGCACACGTCAGAAACCGGTCACCCGTCCTCCGCTACGCATCCGGAACATCCGTCGATGCCCGGAATGCGGCGCCGGCGCGGGACCCGCGGCCTCCGCGATTCCTTCCCGGCGCCTCCCCCTCGCCTCCCCCTGACCTCCCCGGGCGCGACACCACCGGAGGGGAGCCGTGCCGATCTCGTCGTGTCACCGCCACAACCCTGGGCAGTGACAGGGCGATCCGATAGTTTCGGCGCACCCCGTACCACCCGTACGACCGGCACCGAACTGGGGAGGACCGTGCGCGAGTTCACCACCCCCGCCCCGGCCGCGCCCGAGGCCACCGGAGGACTCGCCGACTCCCTCTACGACACCGCCGAGCGCACCCCCGACCTGGTCCAGCTGTCCTGGCGGGCCGGGGACGGGCAGTGGCAGGACGTCACCGCCCGGGAGTTCCGGAACCAGGTGCTCGCCCTGGCCAAGGGCCTGCTCACCCACGGCGTGCGCTACGGCGACCGGGTGGCCCTGATGTCCCGCACCCGCTACGAATGGACGCTGTTCGACTACGCACTCTGGTCGATCGGCGCCATCACCGTCCCGGTCTACCCCACCGCCTCCCCCGAGCAGGTGCGCTGGATCCTCGCCGAGACCCAGGCCGTGGCCTGCCTGGTCGAGGACGAGGACGCCGCGATGACGGTCGGCGCGGTCTGCGACGCGCTGCCCGACCTCACCGGCATCTGGCAGCTCGACCGGGACTGCGTCGCCGCGATCACCGAGGACGGCCTCGGCGTGCCCGACTCCCTGGTGCACCGCCAGCGCCTCGGCGTCGCCACCGGGAACATCGCCACGGTCGTCTACACCTCCGGCACCACCGGCCGCCCCAAGGGCTGCCTGCTCACCCACGCCAACCTGGCCGCCGAGGCCGACGCCCTGCTCGCCGGCTGGGGGGACGTCCTGCGCGACACCGGCGGCGGCCGCCCCGCCACCCTGCTGTTCCTGCCGCTCGCGCACGTCTACGGGCGCGCCGTGCAGATCGCGGCGATCCGCGGCGGCTTCCGGATCGGGCACGTCCCCGAGGTCTCCACCGACGCGCTGCTGCCCGCCCTGGAGACCTTCCGCCCGACCTTCCTGCACGCCGTCCCGTACATCTTCGAGAAGATCTTCCAGCAGGCCCGGCGGGCCGCCGAGGACGCCGGCCGCGGCGAACTCTTCGAACAGGCCCGGCAGGTGGCCGTCGACTGGGCCGCCGCCCGGGAGCAGAAGGCCTTCGGCCGCGGCCCCGGCCCGGGCGCGGCCCTGCGGCTGCGCCACCTCGCGTACGAGCAGACCGTCTACCCGAGGCTGCGGGCCGTGCTCGGCGGCCGGGTGCGCAGCGTGATGAGCGGCGGCTCGACGCTCCGGCGCGAGCTGGGCCTGTTCTTCACCGGCGCCGGCCTCCAGCTGTACGAGGGCTACGGGCTGACCGAGACCACCGCCGCGATCACCGCCAACCCGGCCGGACGGCAGAAGCTCGGCACGGTCGGCCGACCGGTGCCGGGTGCCTCGGTGGCGATCGCCGACGACGGCGAGGTGTGGGTGCGCGGCGGCTCGGTCTTCGGCGGCTACCTCAACCATCCGCAGTGCACCGCCGAGTCCCTGGTCGACGGCTGGTTCGCGACCGGCGACCTGGGCCGGCTGGACGAGGACGGCTACCTCAGCATCACCGGCCGCAAGAAGGACCTGATCGTCACCAGCAGCGGCAAGAACCTGGCTCCGGCGGCCCTGGAGGAGCGGGTCGAGGCGCATCCGTTGGTCTCCCAGTGCCTGGTGGTGGGCGACGACCGCCCGTACGTCGCCGCACTGATCACGCTCGACCCGGCGGCACTGGCGCACTGGCTGAAGACCCACGGGCGGGAGCAGTCGGACCCGTGGACGGTGCTCGCGGACGAGGAACTGCACGTGGAGGTCCAGCGTGCGGTGGCGGCCGCGAACACGGCCGTCTCCAGGGCCGAGTCGATCCGCGCCTTCCGGCTGCTGCCGCGGGAGTTCAGCGAGGAGCAGGGGCTGCTGACCCCCTCGCTCAAGCTACGGCGGACGGCGATCGCCGAGTACTACGCGACGGACATCGAGGAGCTGTACCTGTCCTGAACCGGGCCCGTCCGCCGGGTCCCTGACGTGACGTCTTGTCCCGTGCTCCCCGGGCGTGGTGACCGCGAGTCGGCCGACCGGGACCGCCGGGTTCACCCGCCGTTCCCTTGACGGCCCCATTGGTCTAGTCCATTGTTGCGACGATCCGGGGTTCCGCATCCCGGAGTTCCACGTTCAGAATTCCTCGCTCAGAGTTCCACGTTCAGAGTTCCACGGTCCGATTCCGCTCACGCTCTCCCCACGGGCGTGCCCC
The DNA here is from genome assembly GCF_044757675.1 of Kitasatospora sp. NPDC091257. NCBI lineage: Bacteria > Bacillati > Actinomycetota > Actinomycetes > Kitasatosporales > Streptomycetaceae > Kitasatospora > Kitasatospora sp. NPDC091257. The sequence continues at coordinate 2,111 of NZ_JBIVVI010000751.1, read as the reverse complement.
CACTTGCTGGAGTCCTCACGTGTCGATGTCCACGTGCCTGTCCTCGCGCCTGTCCACGCGCCTGTCCGTGCTGGCCGTCTCCGTCGCGCTGCTCACCGGTCTCGTTGCACCCGCGGCCTCCGCCGCCGCTCCCCCGGCCGGCGGCCCGGGCACCCAGGCCGCGCCGACCGTCAACCTCGCCACCAACCCCGGCTTCGAGCTGCCCTCCCCCGACCTCGCCGACTGGGGCAGCGTCCCCGGCTGGAGCTGCACCGGCGGGCCGGCCGAAGCGTCCGTCAGCACCACCGCCCCGCACGCCGGCACCTCCGCGCTCACCGTCACCCCGGCGAACGCCGACTCCACCGGCGAGTGCGCGCAGGCCGTCGCGGTCCAGCCCAACACCACCTACACGGCCTCCGCGTGGGTCCGCGGCAGCTTCGTCCACCTGGGCGCCACCGGCACCGGCAAGGACGTCGCCCCCGCCTGGACGGAGACCACCGGCGGCGGCTGGCAGCGGCTGAGCACCCGGTTCACCACCGGCCCGAACGCGCGCAGCGTCCGGCTGTACGTGCACGGCTGGTACCAGCAGGGCCCGTTCTCCGTGGACGACGTCCGGGTGGACGGCCCCGCACCCGCCCCGGCCGTGGCCGCCGGCTCCGTCCCCACCAACGACAAGGTCGTCTTCTTCACCGTGGACGACGGCTGGCAGCGCACCCCCGAGGCGGAACGGTTCATCGCCGACCACCGGCTGCCGATCACCGCCTTCCCGCTGCCGATGCCCGCCACCGCCGACCCGGCCTTCTTCCAGCGGGTCACCGCCGTGCCCGGCTCCTCGATCCAGGACCACAGCGTCTCCCACGCCGACCTCAGCACGCTCCCGCTGGAGCGGCAGCAGGTCGAGATCTGCGACGCACGCGACTCGATGACCCGCCTCTTCGGCACCGCGCCGACGTTCTTCCGCCCGCCGTACTTCACCTGGAACGCCGACACCCTGCAGGCCGCCGCGAACTGCGGCATCCGCACCGTGCTCACCGCCGACGCGGACTTCAGCTGGGGTGCCGCCAACATCTGGCACCCGGGCCCGCTGCAGCCGGGCGACGTCGTGCTGATGCACTGGACCGACACCCTCGCCGCCGACCTCCAGCGCGCCCTCGCCGCCGCCGACGCCGCCGGGCTCAAGCCGGCCGGCCTGGTCGACTACCTGCACTGACGGGAACCGTCCGGAGCCGCCGACGCGCTCCGGACCCGACGTGCACCGGACCACGTACTCCGGACCCGACGTGCACCGGACCACGTACTCCGGACCCGACGTGCACCGGACCACGCACTCCGGACCCGACGCGCCGCCGCCTCCGAGGGGAGCGGCGGCGCGTCGCCGCTCACGGCCGAGGTGGGGCTCCCACCCGGCTCGGGCCCGGTGGCAGCTCAGCCACCGAAGGCATCCCCCGTCCAACCGATCAGGCGCGCCTCGAAGTCGGCGGCGGAGGTGACGCCCTGGGCCGGTGATCCCGCTCGTTGACAGCGTGTCCGCGGCCTGGCTCTAATGGGGGCGTGCAGCGCGGCGTCGGCCAAAGAGCAGTGGGCCGGCCGGCAGCCGAGCCGGCACTTTCCGAAGGGACGATGCGCGATGAGCACTCTCTCCGCTTCCCTGATCTGACGCCGGGCGGTCACCGCGGTGCCCGCGTGCGCGAGCCGCGTCCCGCGACGGATGTCGCCGGACGGGCCAGCAGCCGTAGCACCGGACCGGGATCCGACCATCGGCGCCGATCGATCATCGGCCCCGATGACGGCCCCGTCTCCGGCCCCGATCTCCGGTAACGGCACAGGCACAGGCACAGGCACAGGCAACGACGCAGGCACCGGCGCCGCTTGTGGCCGCAACTCCCCTTTCCCCTCTGGAGATCCATCACACACACATGTCCATGTCCTTCAATCTGAACGTCATCGAGGAGTTCCGCGCCAACGGCGGGCGGGTCGGCGGCCCGTTCGAGGGCGGCGACCTCTTGCTGCTGACCACCACCGGAGCCCGCTCAGGGCGGCCGCACACCGTGCCGCTCGGGTACGTCCGGGCGGAGGGGCTGCTCCTGGTCGTCGCCTCGGCCGCCGGGGCACCGGAGCACCCCCAGTGGTAC
>NZ_JBIVVI010000750.1:0-4560 GCF_044757675.1 Kitasatospora sp. NPDC091257 | reverse complement strand
CACCACCGGGAACGTCCGAAGGCAGTTCACCGCGAGCGGGTTCAGCAGGCCGTTCTCCCGGTCCGTCAGCCCTGAACCACCGAACAACAACGCCCCACGACGAAGGGAACCCCAGGCATGTCGCGCCCGGTGCTGACGGTCTGCGCGGAGCAGCGGGAGCCCGGCTCCTACCGCACGATCGGCGAAGCCCTCCAGGCTGCCCGCAGCGGCGCGGTGATCTCGGTCCGCCCCGGCCGGTACGACGAGAACCTGGTGCTCACCAAGGTGGTGAGCATCACCGCCGAGGACGTCCGGGGCAGCGTGCGGATCAGTCCCCGCCGCGGTTCGGTGGTCCAGGTGCTCACCGAGGCCGTCCAGCTCACCGGCCTGGTGCTCCAGGGGCAGGACGACGACCTGCCCGCCGTCGACGTCCCGCGCGGCCAACTGGCCATGCAGGACTGCGAGGTGATCGGCAACGCGTGGACCGCCGTGCTCACCCGCCAGCAGGGCGAACTCGCCATGCGCGGCAGCCGGGTGACCAACCCGGCCGGAGCCGGGCTGGTGGAGACCTCCACCGGCACCAGCGTGATCGAGGACAGCGTCATCGAGCACCTGGGCACCTCGGCCGTGGTCATCGGCGAGCGGGCCAACCCGACCGTCCGGCGCTGCGTGCTGCGCGACGCGCGCGGCAACGGCCTGTGCGCCAACGGCGAGGCGCGCGGCCTCGTCGAGGACTGCGAGATCTCCGCCACCGACAAGCCCGCCGTCGCCCTGGAGGAGCAGAGCACCACCCGGCTGCTGCGCACCGAGATCCGGGACAGCGCGCTCGGCGTCTTCATCGGCTCCACCGCCCGGGTCGTGCTGGAGGACTGCACCGTCACCGCCGTGCGCGCCCACGGCTACGTCCTCACCAACGGCACCGACCCGCTGCTGCGCCGCTGCCGCGCCGTCCGCCCCCAGGGCCACGGCCTGCACATCGCCGGCCGGGCCCGGGGCACCCTGGAGGACTGCGAGGTGACCGCCCCCGCCCTGGCCGGCATCCACGTCGGCGAGTCGGCCGGGCCCAGCCTGGTGCGGGCGGTGGTGCGCGACGCCGGGACGGACGGCGTCGAACTCACCGGGGAGAGCGCCGCCGAGTTCGACCGCCTGGAGGTCCGGGACGCGGCCGGCGTCGGCATCGTGGTGCGCGACGGCGCCAACCCGCTGCTGCGCCGCAGCACCGTCACCGCCGCCGGCGGCCACGGGATCGAGGCGCTGCGCGACGGGCGCGGCCGGCTGGAGGACGTCACCGTCGTCGACGCCGGTGGGCACGGGGTGCGGATCGCCGACGGTGCCAACACCTACCTCGGTGGCAGCCTGGTGCGCGGCAGCGGATCCTGCGGGATCTCGATCGGCGCCGAGGGCATCGTCACCCTGCGCGACGTCGAGTCCGCCGACAACGCCCTGGACGGCGCCGAGGTCGAGCACGGCGGCGACCTGACCGCCACCCGCACCCGGCTGCGGACCAACCGGCGGCACGGGCTGCACCTGCGGTCCGGCGCCCGCGCCACCCTGACCGCCTGCCAGCTCAGCGACAACACCGTGGACGGGCTGCGCTCCGACTCCGTGGAGCCCGTGCGGCTCACCGACTGCGTGGCCGCCGAGAACCAGGGCGCCGGGCTGCGGCAGACCGAGCCGACCGACCGTCTCGCCGTGGAGAACCTCGACAGCCGGGACAACCGCTCTCCGGACGCCCACGGCGCGGCGGCCGTCGCCACCACCGAGCCCGGCGCGGCCCCCGCCGGCGACGGGTCGGACGCCCCGGCCGAGGGCGCCGCGGCTCCCGCCCCGGCCGCACCGCAGGGCCCGCAGGCCGTCCTCCAGACCCTGGTCGGGCTGCAGGGCGTCAAGGAGCAGGTCGCCACCCTGGTCAACCTCAACAAGCTGGCCCGGCGCCGGGAGCAGGCCGGGCTGCCCGCCCTGCCGATGAGCCGGCACCTCGTCTTCGCCGGCCCGCCCGGCACCGGCAAGACCACCGTCGCCCGGCTCTACGGCGCGATCCTCGCCGAGCTCGGCGTGCTGCGCAGCGGCCACCTGGTCGAGGTCGCCCGGGCCGACCTGGTCGCCTCGATCATCGGCGGAACGGCCCTGAAGACCACCGAGGTGGTCAAGGAGGCGCTCGGCGGGGTGCTGTTCATCGACGAGGCGTACACCCTGTCGGCGGGCTCCGGCGGCACCGGACCGGACTTCGGCCGCGAGGCCATCGACACCCTGGTCAAGCTGATGGAGGACCACCGCGACGACCTGGTGGTGATCGTCGCCGGGTACGAGGCCGAGATCCGCGAGTTCCTGGCCTCGAACCCGGGCCTGGCCTCCCGGTTCAGCCGCACCGTCGAGTTCCGGAACTACAGCGACGAGGAGCTCACCACGATCGTCGAGCACGCCGCCGCCGGGCACGGCTACGAACTCGTCGAGGGCACCCGGGAGGCGCTCGCCGCGCACTTCGACCGGATGCCCAAGGGCGCCGACTTCGGCAACGGCCGGGCCGCCCGCAAGGTGTTCGAGGAGATGGTCGACCGGCAGGCCTCCAGGCTCGCCGAACTGGAGCACTTCGACAACGAGGCGCTCACCCGGCTGCTGCCCGCCGACGTGGGCGAGCAGGCCGCCGCCGACGAGGCGAAGGCCGACGAACCCGGCCTGCTCGACCGGCTGCGCGCCATGGTCGGCCTCGCCGCCGCCAAGGAGCAGGTCGAGGACCTGGTCAACCTGACCCGGCAGACCCGGCGCCGGGTCGAGGCCGGGCTGCCCGCCGCCACCATCAGCCACCACCTGGTGTTCTCGGGCCCGCCCGGCACCGGCAAGACCACCGTCGCCCGGCTGTACGGCGAACTCCTCGCCGAACTCGACGTGCTGCCCTCGGGCCAGCTGATCGAGACCGCCCGCGCCGACCTGGTCGGCCGCTACATCGGCCACACCGCCCAGCTCACCCGGGACGCCTTCGAACGCGCCCGCGGCGGCGTGCTGTTCATCGACGAGGCGTACACCCTGACGCCCCGCAACGGCTCCGGCGGGGACTTCGGGCAGGAGGCCGTCGACACCCTGATGAAGCTGATGGAGGACCACCGCGACGAGGTCGTGGTGATCGTGGCCGGATACCAGGAGGAGATGCGCGGCTTCCTCGCCTCCAACCCCGGCCTGGCGTCCCGGTTCTCCCGGGAGATCACCTTCGACCACTACGCGGACGACGAACTCGTCACCATCGTCCGGGTGCAGGCCGAGGCCGCCGGCTACACCTGCACCCCGGAGACCCTGGCCGCGCTCGGCACGCTGTTCGCGGCCGTCCCGCGCGACCGCTCCTTCGGCAACGGGCGGTTCGCCCGGCAGGTGCTGGAGGCGATGATCACCCGGCAGGCGGGCCGGCTGTCCCGGCTGGACATCGCGGACCTCGACGAGCTCAGCCTGCTGCTGCCGCAGGACATCCCGGCCGAGCGGATCGGCAGCCTCGCATGAAGCGGGCGCCCCTGGCCCGGGCGGTGGCCGCACCGCTCCTGGCCGGGCTGCTGCTGCCCGTGGCGGGCCCGGCCGCCGCCGACACGCCCGCCGGCCCCGACGCCCTGCCCGGCGTCAGCCAGCAGCGGCGCGACGCGAGCGGCCGGTCGGCCGGCTGCCTGCCGCCGTCCACCAAGGGCACCCAGCTCACCCCCTGGCCGCAGACCTTCCTGAGGCCCGACCGGGTCTGGCCGCTCAGCCGCGGCGAGGGCGTCACCGTCGCCGTCCTCGGCTCCGGGGTCAAGGACGGCAGCGGCCTGCTGGCCGGCCGACTCGACCTGGCCCAGCTGCCCGGCGGCCCCGACCCCGCCCAGGACTGCGTCGGCCACGGCACCTTCCTGGCCGGCCTGATCGCCGCCGACCAGCGCGAGGGCGCGGGCTTCGCCGGCCTCGCGCCGCGCGCCCGGATCCTCGCCGTCCCGGTCACCAACGAGGCCGGAACCCCCTCGGCGGACCTGCTGGCCCAGGGCATCACCGCGGCCGCCGACCGCGGCGCGCGGGTCATCGCGGTCGGGGTGGCGCTGCCGAACGGCACCGACGCCCTGGCCGCCGCGGTCCGCGCGGCGCGCGGCAAGGGCGCGCTGATCGTCGCCCCGGCCGCACCCGACACCGTCCCGACCGACGGCTCCGGAACCGCCAAACCCGTCCCGGCGGTCTACCCGGCGGCCTACCCCGAGGTGCTCGCCGTCCGCGACCTCGCCCCCGGCGGCGCGCTCCCGGACGGCCCCTCGGCCGTCCCGGTCGGCGGCCGGGTCGACCTCGCGGCCCCAGGCGACGCCGTCACCGGCCCCGGCCCGGCCCCCGGCGGCTACTACACCGGCGCCGGCCCCAGCTTCGCCACCGCCTTCGTGGCCGGCACCGCCGCCCTCGTCCTCGGCTACCGCCCGGACCTGACCGTCGACCAGCTGACCCAGCGCCTGGAAGCCACCGCCTACCGCAGCCCCGACCCCCAGTACGGCCACGGCACCGTCGACCCCGTCGCCGCCGTCACCCGCCTCGCGGCCCCCGGCGCCCCGGCCCCGCCGACCGCGGCCGCCGCCCCCACCATGCCCC
>NZ_JBIVVI010000749.1:0-4562 GCF_044757675.1 Kitasatospora sp. NPDC091257 | reverse complement strand
CTGGTCAGCAGGTCCCGCACCAGCTGGGCGAACTCGTTGGCGGACAGGTCGGAGGCGGCCGGCACGGTGGCCCCGGCCCGGGCGGCCGGCTGGACACCGGCCCGGTCGTACGGGTCCGGGGTGACGGCGGCGCCGAGCTGGCGCAGCCGCACCAGGGCCTCGTCCTGCTCGGCGTCGGCGTAGACGCCCTCGTCGTCGCGTTCCTCGTACGGGGTGCCCGGCGGCAGCAGCCGGGTGCGGGCCAGCGCGTCGCGGTCGGCGTCCACGCTGACCAGGCAGAGCGGCTCGGCCGCGGCGGGGTCGCGCAGCCAGCCGTTGAGGACGACGCCGGCGAGTATCTCGTCGGTGTCGACGGCGTCGGCGGCCTGGAGGGCGCGCAGGGCGAGCCGGGCGACCAGCCGCAGGTAGTCGGTGGCCCGGTCCGCGGGCGGGCGCGGCACCGGACGGATGTCGCCGTCCGGGTCGAGCCGGTAGCCGGTGAGCGAGGGCACCAGGTCGAGCGGCGGCAGGTCGAGGTCCAGCACGGCGGTGCGGGTGAGCGGGCGGAAGACCGCCCTGCAGGGGGCGGGCAGGTCCTGGGTGGCGGTCTCGGCGGCGGCCAGCGCCCGTTCCAGCAGCGATTCCACCGCGGCCGGTTCGGCCAGCCGGTAGGCCCGCCGGCATTCCTCCAGGCTCTCGTTGTACTCGCGCACGGCGCGGGCCCGGGCCTCCTCGGCCGCCTCGTGGGCGCGCCGGGACTCGTCGGCGGCCGGGCTGCCGGCCTCGGCCCGGCGGGTGCGCCACTCGCGCAGGGCCCGCTGGTGGGTGAGCCGGGCCTGGGCCAGCTCGCGCTGGTAGCCGGAGTCGAGCAGCCGGCGGGACGGGCCGCTGTCCGGGTCGGCCGCGGGCGGCTCGGCGGGAGCGTAGTCCTCCCAGCGGGGCTCGGAGTCTTCGGCCGCGGCGGGACCGTCGGCCGGGTAGGGGCGGGGCTGGTAGTGGCGCAGCTGACTCTCGAAGTCCATGGCCGAGACGGGCAGCGCGGCCCGTCGCAGCAGGTCGGCCAGCCGGTCGTGCTCGGCCTGGACGGCGCGGGTGCGGTGGTGGGTCAGGGCGGCGGCCCGGGCGTGCGCCGCCACGGCCTCGTCCTGGTCGGCCTCGGCGGGGCCGGAGTGGCCGGTTCCGTGGTCGGCTCGGCCAGGGCCGGGACCGACGGGATCCGGGTCGGACGGACCGGCACCGGTTGGACCGCGACCTGCCGGATCGCCACCTGCCGGGCCGTCGCCGGACGGACCGTCACCGGCCGTGCCCCCACTGGGGCGGCCGGCGACGGCGTCGCCCTGCTCCTGCTCCTCCTCGGCTCCGAGGTCGCGGAAGACCGAGGCGAGGAAGCCCGGCCGGGGGAACTGGACGGTGGCGGTTCCGTCGGACTGGCCGTCTGCTGGGTACTGCATCGGTCGTCGTTCCCCCATGCTCGTCCGGCGCCTGCCCGGGGCGATCGGCGAACCTGTGGACCCGCCGCTGCCGGACATTGTCCCCCGAACGGACGCAGCGGTCAGCCAAGCCGCTCAGTTGGTCCGGGTGTTGGTGAGGTGCAGACCGATGTAGCCGACGTAGATCCGGCCGCTGCCGGAGCAGTCGTCCAGGTAGTGCAGCCGGGGCGCGGTGCGGCCGCCGCCGATCCGCAGGTGCGCGCCCATGAACGCGCGCCGGGAGGAGTCGACGCATTCCGGCACCGGCAGCATCCGCTCGCGCTTCCACTTGGTGTGGCTGAACACCGTCCGGGACTCCCCGCGGACCGCCTTGCGGGGCGGGAAGCGGTGGCAGCCCTCGGGGGTGCGCTCGCACCACTGTTTGAAGTCCCCGCCGGCCGCGCCGCGGACGGCCGCCTCGGCGTACTCCTGGAGGGCGGTCAGCCCGTCCCAGGCGAGCCGGGCCCAGCCCGCGCCGGCGCACTGCAGCTCGTCCAGGGCGAGCGCGTTCTTCTGGTCCCCGGTGAAGGTCACCAGCGGGAACTCGCCCAGTCTGGCCATGAGTTCGGAGAAGGTCTCGGGCGTTCCCCGGCGGTCGTGGAGCTGGGCGACGGCGTGCGGCCCGACGACCGGACCACTGCCCGGTGCGGCGCAGTGGCGTCCGGTCAGGGCGCGGGTTCCGGAGCGGAGGCGGCCCTCCCGGATGTCCCGGCCGTCGCGGCCCTCCCGGCCCTGGCCCCGGTCCCGGTGTTCGCGGCGTTCCAGGCGCAGGGTGTGCCGGACCCGCTCCAGCTCGTCGGCCCGGGCCTGCTGCTCCGCGCGGTCCTGCTGCTCCTCGCGGACGAGCGCGGCCAGTTCGATGACCTGGTCCGGGGCGGCCCGTTCGGCGGTCCGTTCGCAGGCCTGTCCGACGACGTGCCCAGCCGTCCGCCCGGCCTGCTCGGATGCCCGCTCGACGGTCTGCTCCGTGGTCTGCTCGGCGGACTGCTGGGCGGACCGCTCGGCGGGCTCGCGGAGCTGCGGCGGCGGGACGCGCAGCACCGGGACGGCCGCGAGCGGCGGTGGCAGCGGCTGCTCCGCGGCCAGGCGGCGCGGCTCGCGGGCGAGCAGCCCGGCGGCGCGGCGCAGGTCCTCTTCTATTCGGCCCCGGGCGAGCACCGGATGTCGGGCGCTGTCCTGCCGGGAGGCCGGGTCGACCTCGGGCAGGTAGGTGCGCACCGCTCCGCCGTAGACGGTGTGGTACTCCAGCGCGACGTTGAACCCGGTGCGGGCGCCGGGGTCCAGCACGTAGGTGGTGGCGAGGCCGGGCAGCTGCTGGCAGAGCGGGGCCACCACGTCCTCCACCCAGCGGTCGAGCGGGAGGTTCACCGGGACGCTGGCCACCACCGTGGGCAGCCTGCGCCCGGGGTCGCACAGCTCGTCGATCAGGGCGTCGACCTCGTCGGCCGTGATCACCCGGGGGGTGGAGCGGACGGCGGACGGGCCGTCGGTGGCGTCGAGCAGCGGGAGGAGCGAGCGGGCGAGTTCGGGCACCGGCACCCGGCACGGGGTGCGCACACCGCTGCCGGTGCTGTGTGTCTCCGCCTCCAGCCGGACCCAGGTGGGGCCGTCCGCCGCGGTGGCCACGGTGAGGGTGAGCTGCTGGGTGCCGTGCGGGGCCGGGGTGCGCAGCCGGCGGCGGTCGTAGCGGCCGGCGCCCGGACCCTCGCGCAGCGGGCCCAGGTCGCGGTCGAGCAGGACGCGCTCGCCCAGGCGGAGGCGCTCGGCGGTGGGAGCCGGTCCGGCGGTGGGAGCCGGTTCGGCGCTCTGCCCGACGGGGGCGCGGTGGGCCGGTGGGGGCTCCTCGTAGCCCTCCTGCTTCAGCCAGGAGGCCAGCTGTTCGTCGGCCAGGGCGACGGCCTCGGCGTGCCCGAGGAGCGTGGTGACCGTCATCCGGTAGGGCGTCGCGGGACCGCGGGGGCCGGGCAGGTCGGCGGCGGCGTGCGCGCGGACGCGGTTCGGGGCGGGGCGGTTCGAGGTCGGGTGGTACGAGGTCGGACGGTTCGAGGTCGGGCGGCTGGAGATCGGGTTCGTCGCGGACAGGGGATTCGAGGTCGAACGGTCTGAGGTCATGCGCATACCTCCGCGGTGCGGGGTCGGGTCCTGTGTCCTCCATCGACGGTTTCGTCCGGTTCTGCCGGAACCTTGCCCAGGAAACGCCACGGCCCGGAGCGGAAGTTCCAACTCCGGGCAACGACACTACGTTCGGGTGAATCTGCTCAAGCGTTCTTCCGCGTGGCGCAAGGCCTGGGCTACCGGAAACGGCCGGTCACGGGCCGTCCGACGAGCCGTCCCGCGGATCGTCCGTCCCCCGGGACCCACGAGGTACCACCCGCCCCGCGGCCGGACCGGTGCCGCTCGGAGCGGCACCTCTCAGACCGGCACCTCGACATAGGTGCGGCCGGCCGGGACCGCCACCGCGGTACCGCCGGTCGCCTCCGCCAGCCAGGTGTGGAACTCCGCCACGTCCGGCTCCGGCACGCCCACCTCGATCCGCACCCCGGTGGCCTCGTAGGCCAGATCGCTCACCGTGTACCCGGCCGCCCGCAGGTCGTTCTCCACCCGCCCGGCCCGGACGTGGTCCACCGTCACCGCGAGCAGCGCGACCGGCCGCCGCTCCAGCAGGCCGATCCCGTCCACCGCCGCCGAGACCGCGTTGCCGTACGCCCGCACCAGGCCGCCCGCACCGAGCTTGATCCCGCCGAAGTACCGGGTGACCACGGCGACGGTGTCGGTCAGCCCGCGCCGGCGCAGCACCTCCAGCATCGGCACCCCGGCCGTGCCGCCGGGTTCGCCGTCGTCGCTGGAACGCTCGCGGCGCTGCTCGTCGCCGACCACGAAGGCGGTGCAGTTGTGCCGGGCGTCCCAGTACTGCTTGCGGATGCCGGCGATGAACGCCTGCGCCTCCTCCTCGTCGGCGACCCGGGCGAGGTGACAGATGAACCGGGACTTCTTGATCTCGGTCTCGTGGCTGCCGGCCCGCCGGATGGTGAGGTACGGCCTGGCGGTGGGCTCCGGCGTGGCGGACATGGCGGGGAGGTCCTCCCGAGGACGGCGAAGGCTGGCGGTGCCGCC
>NZ_JBIVVI010000748.1:0-4563 GCF_044757675.1 Kitasatospora sp. NPDC091257 | reverse complement strand
CCCCGGGCAGGGTCAGCTCGAAGGAGCACGCCCCGGCGGTGCCGACCGGCCGCCCGTCCGCCGTCACGGCGAGCAGGTTGCGGTCCATCTCGGTCGCCGCCCACCAGACCCCGCCGCCGTCCGCGTTCGGGGTTTCCGGGAACCGCCCGAACGCGGCGTGAAGCGTGTCGACGAAGACGTCGAGGTCCTGGTCGGTCGTGGAACGGATCTCCATGCGGTGCTGCTGCCTCCCCGTACTGCCGGCGCCACCTCGTGCGGCGCCCCCCGAAGTGCAGCGCGACCGCGCGGCCCGGTCAACCGAATTACCGGCGGTCGGGGCGCCGTCGGGACGGCGTCGGGACGGCGCCGGCGGGCTCACCCGGGCCTGACGGCGGGCGGCGTCACCGAGTGGAGCGAAACGCTGCACAAAGGCTGCGGGTGGTGCCGGGAAACCGAAACGCTGCACAGTGCCGGGGTGACCACGCACGCCTGCCCGTCCCCCTCCCTCTCCCCAGCCGTCCCCGCCGTCCCGGCCGTCCCCGTCGTCCCGGCTCCGGCCGCGGAGCTGGAGCGCCTGGTCGCCGCGGTGGCCCGGGGCGACCAGGTGGCGTACGCACGGCTGTACCGGACCGTGGCCGCACCGGTGTACGGGACGGCGCTGCGGACGCTGCGCAGCCCCTCGCAGGCCGAGGAGGTCGCGCAGGAGGTGCTGCTGGAGGTCTGGCGCGCCGCCGCCGGCTACCGGCCGGCCCGCGGCACGGTGCTGGCCTGGGTGCTCACCATCGCCCACCGCCGCGCCGTGGACCGGGTCCGGGCGGCGCAGGCCGCCGCCGACCGCGAACTGCGGGCGGCCCTGCGCGAGCAGCCGGTCCGCGAGCCGGGCGCCGAACCGGTCGCCGAGCAGGTCGAACGGGTCTTCGACGCGCGCCGGGTGCGGTCCGCGCTCGCCCGGCTGAGCGGCGTCCAGCGGGAGTCGCTCGTCCTGGCGTACTACGGCGGGTACTCGCAGAGTGAGATCGCCCGGGCCCTGGGGGTGCCGCTGGGCACGGTGAAGACCCGCATGCGGGACGGGCTGCTGCGGCTGCGGACGGCCTTCGACGGCTCCTGACGCCCGGGCCCGACAGGGGATCATGGCAGTGGCGAAGGACGCCCGGGACGCCCAGGGCATCCGGGACGCCCGGGACATCCGGAACATCCGGGAGAGGAGAACGATGGGTACCGACCAGGCGGGCCTGCCGACCGGCGGCGTGGCCCGGCTCCTCGGGGTGTCCCCCACCACGATCCGCTCCTGGGAGCGCCGCTACGGCATCGGCCCCTCGCTGCGCGACCCCGGCCACCACCGCCGCTGGAGCCCCGAGGACATCGCGCTGCTCGAAGCGATGTGCCGCCTGGCGGCCCGCGGTGTGCGCCCGGCCGAAGCGGCCCGGGCGGCGCTGGCCTCCCACCACGCGGCCGGTGCCGGTGCCGAGGCCGAGACCGAACGCGCAACCGAGGCCGTCGCACCGGTGCCCGGGCAGGCCGCGCGGCCCGGGCCGGAGGCCGGTCGCGGCCCGGCCGGCCGCCGTGCGCTGCGGATGGGAGCGGTCCGCGCCGAGTGCCGGGGCCTGGCCCGGGCCGCCGTCCGCCTGGACTCCCCGGAGGTCGCCCGGATCCTGCGGGAGGTGGTGGATTCGCTCGGGGTCGTCGACGCCTGGACCGAGGTGATGATGCCTGCGCTGCGCGCGACCGGACGCACGTGGGCCTCCTCCGGCGAGCAGTACGTCGAGGTCGAGCACCTGCTGTCCTGGCACGTGTCCACCGTCCTGCGCGCCGCGGCCGTACGGCCCGCCAGGCCGCGGCCCGCGCCGCCCGTCCTGCTGGCCGCGATGCCCGACGAGCAGCACAGCCTGGCGCTGGAGGCGGCCGCGGCGGGCCTGGGCGAGCGTGCGCTGCCCTTCCGGATGCTGGGTGCGGCCGTCCCGCCCAGGGCGCTGCTGGACGCGGTGCACCGGATCGGCCCCGGCGCCGTGATGCTCTGGTCGCAGCTCCCGCCCACCGCCGACCACGAGCTGGTCCGGCGGGTGGCCGACTCCACGTGGGGCGCGCGCGGCTCCCGCGGCCGGGCCCTGGTGCTGGCCACCGGCCCCGGCTGGGGCCGCTCCGGCGCCCCGGGCGGCACCGCGGGCCCGCAGAGCCTGGCGAGCGCCCTCGACCTCCTGGAGCGGACCGTCACCGGGTGATCCGCGCGGCCGTCCCCCGGCCGCCGAATGTCACCCGTTCGGGTGACTCCGAGTGCTCTCGCCCATCCGGGGCCCGGTCGGCACCGAACCCACCGTGCCGGCGGTCGGCCGGAACGAGGACATGGACGGGTACATGGACGTGGATGTGGACAGGAGCCCGATGAGGGTGTCCCCCAGGGCGGGACGGGCGCTGCGGGTCCGGCCCGCGACCCACGAGGACCAGGCCCAGGTGGTCCGGCTGATCGCGGCCGACCGGCCCGCCGTGCCCTTCCCGGCGACGGCACCCGTCGCCTGGGACCGCCGGCCCGACCGGACGGTCCTCGTCCTCCACGACAGGGACGGCCGGCTCCAGGGCGCGATGGCCGTGCACCGCCGGACGACGCCCGGCCGACTCACCGGCGGGGTGGCCTGGCTGCACTGCCGCGAGGCCGCGGACGCGGCCGAGGTCCTCGTCCGGACCGTCCTGGCGCGGAGCGGCGGCCTGACCGCCGTCACCGCCTTCACCGACCCTTCGCCCTGGCCGCCCCACCTGCCCGGCCTGCCGCTCCACCGCCGACCGGTCACCACCCGGGCGTTCCTCGCCCACGGGTTCCGCCCGATGGACCACCGCCTCCTGCTGCACCGCCCCGCCACGTCCACCATCGACCGCACCGCACTCGGCCCGCGCACGGCCGACGCCCCGCCCCTGTGGGTGTCCCCGGAGGGCGCCCTCCACCGCGACCGCGGCTCCGTCGGCCCGCCCGCACCGGCTGTCCTGTGGCGCCGCAACCTGCCCCGCGCGCTGGAGGAACTCGACCGCGCCGACGGCCGGGACGTCCTGGCCATCGTCGATCTGCTCGCCCCCGGCGCCTGCGAACTCGCCGCCGTCCTCGCCGGGTTCGGCTTCGACGAGCTCGACCTGCTGCGCTCGCTGGTCCTGACCTGAGCCGAGGGCCTGGCGCCGGGGTCCGTCGCCCTTCGGACCACCGGGTCGCCGGGGACGCCGAGCGTTACATTGAGGCGGAGAGGGGCGCCGGTCCGGAACGGGGTGGCTGATGCACTCGATCACCGCCTGGCTGAGCGGACTGTCCGGTCCGGTCGGGTACGCGGTGGTCGCGGGCCTCGTGCTCGTCGAGGACGCCCTCTTCTTCAGCTTCGTCGTCCCCGGCGAGACCGCGGCCGTCCTCGGCGGGTTCCTCGCCCACCAGGGCCGGCTCTCGCTCGGCTGGCTCGTCCTGTTCGTGGTCTGCGCGGCCGTCCTCGGCGACACCGCCGGCTACGAGATCGGCCGCCACATCGGCCCGAGGATCCTCGACACCCGCCCGATGCGGCGCCATGCGACCCGGGTCGACCGGGCCCAGGACCTGATCCGCCAGCGCGGGCCGGCCGCCGTCTTCTTCGGCCGCTTCGTCGCCTTCTTCCGCGCCATGGTGCCCACCCTGGCCGGCATGTCCCGCATGCCCTACCGCCGCTTCCTCCTGTTCAACGCCCTGGGCGGCGTCCTCTGGGGCGTCGGGTTCACCCTCCTCGGCTACTTCGCCGGAGCCGCCTACACCCGGGTCGAGAGCACCGTCGGCCGGGTCCTCGCCCTCGCGATCGCCGCGGGCGTCGTCATCGCCCTCGCCGTCTGGTACCTGCGCCGGCACCGGCGCGGAACCCGCGCCCCTGACCGCGGCGACCGGAACGACCGGGACGACCGGGACGACCGGGACGAGTAGTCCTGCCCCCACCATCGGATCATCCCCGCGGTCTCCGGAGCCCGATGCGGATCTCAGTGCCGCCCGACGGCACGGGCCTGTGCGGCGGCGGCTTGCGGGCCGTCGGCGAAGCCGGGCCCGTGACCGCACCGCGTGGCAGCGCGCGCCGGGAGCGTCGCCTTCCGCGTCCGGCAGCGCGGTCTCCGGCCCGGGGTTACGGTCGGAGGGCCGACGACCGAGGGCCGACGGAACCGGCGCCGGGCCAAGCCGCCCGGCCCCGTACTCGCGGTCCGGATCTCGGTTCGGACCCGGACATCCGGGCAGCCGCCCGGTATCCCATCCGTCGAAGCCCAGGACCCGGAAAGGGGAACGAGCCCATGACCACACCCGACGAGCACGGACCGCAGCCGGACGAGCGGACGCAGGAACGGTCCGCCGAGGAACGCGCGATCACGTCCCCGACCCCGGCGAACGTCCGGGCGAAGGCCGAGGGCCGGGCCGGAGTCCGGGAGCGCTCCGCCGAGGAGCGATCCATCAGCGCGCCCACCCCGGCCGACGTGCGGCGGAAGGCGAAGCCGGACGATGACGAGGAGCCGGAGCCGCCCGCGGCGGACACCGTGGCGCCGTGAGGCTCCGCACGATCACGCGGTGATCACCCGGTGACCCGCGAGCCCCGCCCCACCCCACCC
>NZ_JBIVVI010000747.1:0-4573 GCF_044757675.1 Kitasatospora sp. NPDC091257 | reverse complement strand
GTCACATTCCACCGCCGAGGGTGACCCCGCCGTCCACGACCAGGGTCTGGCCGGTGATCCAGCCGGCGTCCGGGGAGAGCAGGAAGGCGACGGCGCCGGCGATGTCCTCGGGGACGCCGAGGCGGCCGAGCGGGTAGGCCCTGGCGACCTTCTCCTCGCGGCCCTCGTACAGCGCCTCGGCGAATTTGGTCTTGACCACGGCGGGGGCGACGGCGTTGACCCGGATGCCCTGCGGGCCCAGTTCGGCGGCGAGTTCGGTGGTGAGCCGGATCAGCGCGGCCTTGCTGACGCCGTACATGCCGATCCCGAGCGAGGAGCGGATGCCGGCGATGGAGGCGACGCTGACGACGGAGCCGCCGTGCTCGCCCATCCAGGCGGCGTGCGCGCGGCGGGTCCAGGCCAGCGGGGCGAGCACGTTGACGGCGAGGATCTTGGCGGCGGCGGCCTCGTCGGTGTCCAGGACCGGCCCGTACACCGGGTTGATGCCGGTGTTGTTGACCAGGTGGTCGAGCCGCCCGAAGGCCTCCAGGGTGCGGGTGACGGCCTCCTCCTGGTGCGCCGGGTCGTCGGCCTTGCCCGCGACGGCGATCGCGTTGTCCGGGCCGCCCAGGTCGCGGACGGCCTCGGCGAGCGGTTCCGGGTTGCGGGCGGTGAGGCAGACCTTGGCCCCGCGGTCGACCAGCTCGCGGGCGATGCCGAGGCCGATGCCCCGGCTCGACCCGGTGACGACGGCCACCCGGCCCTTGAAGGAGTGCACCACGGAGCGTCCTGCCTTTCGTGCGAGGATCTCTGCCAGCAGCTGACTAAGCGCTTGCTCAGCATGCTGTCGGTGCGGGAGCCTGTCAACACTCCGCCGGCCACCCACCCCCGGCCCGAGCGGTGGCCGACGGTCGGGCCGGATGATGGCCGACGGTCGGGCCGGGCGGGCGGTCGGAGGGAAAGCGTGTACGAGTTCTCTGGGAGGATGACGCCATGACCAGCACCCCGCTCGCCGACCTCTGGCCGACCCTGCCCGGCGCCGACGCCCGCCCCGAAGCGGCGTACCGGCTGCTCCAGGCCGCCGTCGAGTCGTTCGCGGAGCGCGGCTTCCACGCCACCACGACCCGGGACATCGCCACCGCGGCGGGGATGAGCCCGGCGGCGCTGTACATCCACTACCAGTCGAAGGCCGCGCTGCTGGCCGAGATCAGCCGGGCCGGGCACGCCGCCACGCTGACCCTGGTCCGGAACGCGGCGGCCGGCGAGGGCGGCCCGGCCGAACGGATGCGGCGGCTGGTCGAGCAGTTCACTGCCTGGCACGCCCGGGCCCGGACGGTCGGCCGGGTGGTCAACTACGAGCTGCACGCGCTGCCCGAGGACGCCTACGCGGTGGTCGCGGCGCTGCGCCTGGACATCGAGCGCGAGGTCAGCACGCTGATCGGGGCCGGTGTGGCGGCGGGGGACTTCCAGGTGGCGGAGGTGCGCACGGCGGCTCGCGCGGTCACCTCGCTGGGCATCGACGTCTCCCGCTGGTACACCGACAACTCGACCGAGACGCCGGAGGAACTCGGGCGCCGCTACGGCGAGTTGGTGCTGCGGATGCTCGGCGCCCGGGTCTGACGCGGGAGGCGGCCCGGTCCGCCCTTGACCTGCTCACGGAGTGCGAGCAGACTCGTATACGAAGTACGTGTGCCTCGTAGGCGTACAGCGCACGGACGGGATGCGGACGACCCGCGATCCCCTCCCGGCCGCACTCCCACCGCAGCTCCGACGCTGCGGATCGAAGCAGATCACCTCCCGCGGCGATCCCGCCCCCGACCGGCGGTGCCGAAGGGAGCAGACCCCCGACCCGGGCCGGCCCGGCCGGGTCGTGCCGCCGCCACGCGCGGCGGCACGGGAACGGCGCGCGCCGCGTCGCGGCGCGGCCCGGGCGGTTGGAGAAGGGGAGGCGCACTGATGCCCTTCCGGCAAACGAATCCGGTCCGGCCCCGCTTCTGGCTGGAGACGGCCCTCGGCGGACTGTCCGGACTGCTGTTCCTGCTCACCCTGGTGTGGCCGCAGTGGATCGAGACGCTCCTCGGCATCGACCCGGACGCCGGCAGCGGTGCGGCGGAGTGGCTCGTGGTCGCACTGGCGGCCGCCGTCACCGCCGCCTGCCTGCTCGGCGCGCGGATCGAGTGGCGTCGGGCGCACCCTTCCTCGGCCCGCGCGGTGCGGTGAGCGGAGAGGAGGACCGTCATGACTGACATGCCACCCGTCGCGCACGAGGAGCTCACCGAACTCGTCCGGCGGGCGCCGCTGAGCTTCGTCGGCACGGTCACCCGGGTCGGCGGCACCTCGCTCGCGGCCGTTCCGGCCGAGGCCAGGAACGACCGGACGGCCGTGGTCAGGGTGGACCAGGTGCTGCACGCGCCGGAAGCGTTCCGGCAGCTCGCGGGGAATGAGGTCACCGTCCAACTGTCGCCCGACGCGGGTCCGATGGGCGTCGGCGAGCAGGCCGCGTTCTTCACCCAGGGCATGGTGTACGGGGAGGGCCTGGGCGTCACCGAGGTGGGCCGGCTGCCCGCCGAGGCCGTCCAGCACCACGTGTCGCTCGCCGCCACCACGGCCGACGAACAGCCGTTCAGCTCGGTGCAGCGGGAGATCCGCCACCAGGATCTGGCCGCGCACGCCGCGGAGGCGGACGCCGTGGTCGTCGGCACGGTGATCGGCCTGGAACGGGCCGGCGGTGCCGACCGCGCCGACCGCCGGTCCGAGCACTCGCCGGACTGGTGGCGGGCGGCGATCGCCGTCACCCAGGTCGAGAGCGGCCGGGTGAACGACGCGACCCTCGCCGTGCTGTACCCCAACAGCCGCGACGCCCACTACTACCGGGTGCCCAAGCCCAAGGCCGGCCAGGAGGGGCTGTGGCTCCTGCACGCCACCCAGGACGACCAGCGCGAGCTCGCCCCGTACGAACTGATCCACCCCGAGGACTACCAGCCCGTGCACACGCTCGCCGTGCTGCGCGAACGGAGGTGAGCCGACATGCCCACCCTCAAGGTCGTCAACATCACCCCGAAGGCGCTGAGCGGCACCGCGACCCAGGACTCCGAGCCGTTTCTCGCGGTCAACCCCGAGACGCCCACCGAGATGGTCGCGACCGCCTTCACCCCCGACCCGATGGGCGGTCCGCTCGCCCCGGTCTACGTGTCCACGGACGGCGGCGACAGCTGGGTGCTGCACACCATCGTCCCCGGCGCCGCGCCGGATCTCGGTACCGCCGACATCACGGTGGCCTTCGCGGCCCGGGGCGGTGCCCTGTACGCGGGCATACTGAACGGCCTGGCCGCACTGCACCGGCCCAGGCCGATCACCAGGATGCAGATCCTTCGAACGCCGGGCATCGCCTCGACCGCGCCCATGGAAATCCTGGTGAGCCGGGACCAGGAGGACCAGCCGTGGGTCATCGCCGACACCGTGACGGCCGGCGGCGCCGACCGGGACCGGGTCTACGTCGGCAACAACGGTCCGGGCCCGCGGACCGCCGTCGTGGACGTCTCGGGCGACGCGCGGACGGCGCCCGCACCGGCCGGATTCGTGCCCACGGTGATCGAGCAGCGTGATCCGGCGAGTCAGGACGGGCCGCCGGTGCGCCTCGCCGTGCACCCCGACGGCACCGTCTACGCGGCGTTCGAGAGCTGGCGGACCAATGACCAGGGCGACCCGATCACCAACGTCACCTTCGACGTCGTGGTGAGCCGGGACGACGACGGGGGCGTCGGCGCCCACCCGTTCCAGGACCTCAAGGACGCCACCGACAGCGTCCCCGGGCAGCGGGTAGCGACCGACCGCTTCGTCGCGTTCAACTCGACCATGGGGCAGGAACGGCTCGGCGGCGACCTCACGATCGCGGTGGACCCGACCGACGCCGACCGCGTCTGGATCGCCTGGTGCGACCGTGTGGGCGGCCCGGGCGGTGTCGACAACACCCTGCACGTCCGGCACTCGCAGGACCGCGGCCAGACCTGGCGGAAGGTGCGCGACGACGTCACCGACACCAAGAACCCGTCGCTGGCCGTCAACGAGGACGGTCTGGTGGGCTTGGTCTACCAGCGGTTCGCCGGCAATCAGTGGACGACGGTCCTGGAGGTCACCGCCGACAACTGGACCACCGCGCCGGAGTCCGACGTCCTGCACCAGGCACCCGCGAACGTGCCCCGTGCCGCGGGACTGCCCTTCCTCGGTGACTACATCCGGATGCTCGCGGTCGGGAAGGACTTCTACGGCGTCTTCGCCGGCAACAACACGCCGGACCGGGCCAACTTCCCGGTGGGCGTGACGTACCAGCGCAACGCCAACTTCACCGTCCACCAACTGCTCAGCACCGACGGCGTGACCCGGGTGCCGCCGTCCATCGACCCGTTCTTCTTCCACCGGGCCGCCTGAGCGTTCCACCGGGCCGCCCGAGCGCGCGCCCGGGGCGCCCGCCACGAAGGGTCGTGGCGGGCGCCCCGCTGTCGGGCACGGTGGTTCGGGGGGATAGGGAGAGCGGGGGGGAGGGGGAGAGGGGGGGTAGTGGTGTTGATATAGGTGGGGGCCGGGTAATTAAAAA
>NZ_JBIVVI010000746.1:0-4584 GCF_044757675.1 Kitasatospora sp. NPDC091257 | reverse complement strand
GGGCCGCCTCCGTCCGAGGCCGCTCCTTCCGAGGCCCCTACCGCCGGGCCCGGCCCGGCCGCTACGGCTTGGTGGCCGCCGGCGGCGCCGCGGGGACGCCCGGCACGCCGCCGGGCTGGACGGGCTGGGCGGGCTGACCGGCCGGGGGCTGCGGTGCGGCCGGCGGGGTCACGGCGTACAGCTCGACACCCCACAGCGAGTAGCCGTACTTGGTCGCCCGCGCCACGCCCTGCACCCGGACGTACCGGACCCCGGGCGCGTCGAAGCGCACCGTCTCGTCTCCGCCCTTGCCGTTGTCCACCGTCGCGGCGTCCGTCCAGGAGTTCCCGTCCGCCGAGACCTGGATCCGGTACGAGGCGGCGTACGCGGCCTGCCAGTGCAGCACCGCCGCGCCCAGCCGGGTCGCCTGCGGCAGCTCCAGCCGCACCCAGGCGTCGTCCTTGGGCGGCGAGGACCAGCGGGTCTTCGGATCGCCGTCGGTGACCGCCGAGGCCGGGAAGTTCGCCGTCTCGTCGCCCGAGGAGGTGGCCTTCGCGCCGGCCGCCAGGTCCGGACCGCCGGTGGGCGGCACCACGTGCACCTGGAGCACCTGCCGGACGGTGGTGGTGCCGGCCACGAACTGCACCGGCACCCGGTACGTCCCGGACGGCGTCTCCGCGGTGGCGCCCACCAGCAGCGGCACACCCACCCGGCCGCCGCGCGGCACGGTCACCGGCCCGGCCGGGGTCACGGTCAGGCCCTTCGCGGCGGCCGGCACCTCGGTGCGCAGCTCGCCCGTGGTGCCCTCGGGCCGGCCGGCCTCCACGGTGGCCCGGGTCGTCACCGGCGCGGAGGCGCCGGTGACCACGTCCAGGGCCGGGTCGGAGAGGCTCAGCCGGGCCGCCGGGGCGTCCGCATACCACGGGATCACCTGGTTGACCACCGGCGGGTCGCCGCCGGGCTTCCAGGTCAGCCGGAACGCGTCGGCCGCCTGCCCGCCGGCCGGCAGCTCGTTGTAGCCGGGCTGCACGGTGCCGATGTCGGCCCAGGTGCCGTCGGCCCGGCGCACCGCGACGGTGGCGGTGGCGCGCACCGCCGGGTCGGTCAGCACGGTGAGCCGGTCCAGCGGGCGGGCCGCGCCGAGCTCGACGACCAGCGGCTCGTCCAGCGCGGTCGGCGCCTTGGCGGCCCGGTACGCGGTGTCCGGATTGCCGTCCAGCACGGCGGCGGCGGAGGAGCCGGGCGCCGCGTCGGGACCGCCGCTGACGCTGGCCGGGGACTCGTCCGGGGCGGTGACGGTGAACTCGCGCACCGCGACGGCGGTCTTCTGCGCGGCGGTGGCCCGCAGCCGTACCGCCCGCACCACGGTGCCCGGCGGCAGTTGGGCGCTGACCGTCCTCTGGTTCCTGACGGTGGCGAGCTGCTTCCAGCCGCCCTCGCCGGTGGAGTACTCCAGCACGCCGTCGCGGATGTAGTCGTCCGCGGCGGACCGGGCGTCCGGGCCGTCGCCCCAGCCGCCCATCAGCACGGTCACACCGCTGACCGGGCGGCCCGCGCCGAGGTCCAGGCCGACCGCGTCGCCGGGCTGCGGGGGAGCGGAGCTCCAGTAGAACGTGTCGGCCACGCCGTCGGTCATCAGCGCGGGCAGGTGGTCCTGCGCGGTGCCCAGGGTGGTGGTCGGGGTGAGCCCGCCGCCGCCCACGCCCGCCCAGTTGTCGGCGGCGCGCACGGCGCGGTCCAGGAACGGGCCGAGCACCCCGGCGCCGACGGTGGCCGGGGCCCGGTCCAGCTGCTCGCGCAGCCGGTTGAGCTCGACCCGGGCCTTCCAGGCCGCGGCGCCGTCGCCGCCGTGCTGCGCCAGCACCATGTCGAGGGCGGCCTGCCCGGCCAGCCCGTAGTCGCGCAGCGGGCCCAGCCAGGGTGCGGCCTCGCCCGCCAGCTGGGCGGTGGCCGGGGTGCCGGCCAGGGTCTGCTGGGCGGTGGCCATGGCGGCGAGGGCCTCCCGCAGCGGGGCGGCGGCCTCGATCAGCCGGGCGAGGTCGGGAGTGGCGCCGGAGGTGGGCTCGGCCGCCGCCCAGAACCGGTCCAGCAGCGGCGTCAGATAGCCGGACTCCTGCTTGGACAGCGGCGAGGAAGTGCTGTTGCCGGCCAGCGCGAGGACCGCGGACAGCGCCGTCCCGGCGGGCGTCGGGGCGGCGCCGGTCGGCCCGGCCAGTGAGCGCACGGCGGCCTGCCAGGACTCCTCCGGCCTGTACCCGGCCGGGTTCCAGGCGAAGTCGCCGGCCGTCGAGACGGCGATCCGGGAGGCCACCGGCTGCTGCATCGCGCCGGTCAGCAGCACCGCCGAGCGGGTGGCCACCTCCGGGTCGCGCCCGGTGTAGGCGCCGAGGAAGAGCCGGTCCGGGGTGGCGTCGTTGACCGGGTAGTTGTCCATGGTGAGCAGCGGGCGCCCGTACAGCCCGGCGGTGTCCGAGGCCTGGGCACCGGTGATCTTCTCCGGGATCACCCCGACCCCGCTCCAGGCCACCTGCACGCCCTCCGGCAGCGCCGCCGCCAGCGCCTTGCGGTACGGGGTGGAGCCCTGCTGGTGGTACTCGGTGGGGACGACGGACAGCGGCGCCAGGCCCGGGTTCCGCGCGATCAGCCGGTCCTGCACCTTCCGCACCAGCGCGGCCTGCGCCTTGGCGGCCGCGGCGGGCCCGGTGCCGTACTCGTCGCGGTCGTCGTCGCAGTGCCACTCGTCGTAGCTGACGTCCAGGAACTGCAGCTGGAAGGCGGTGAAACCGAGCCCCCGCAGCCCGTCCAGCTTCTTCACCAGCGCGTCCACGTCCTTGCCGGAGCTGAAGCAGAAGGACTGCCCCGGGTCGATCGCGTAGCCGAGCACCACGTGGTTCTGCCGCGCCCGGAAGCCCAGTTCGCGCAGCTCCTCGGCCTGGGCCGCGGGGTAGGCGTTGCGCCAGCGGGAGAGCCGGTACGGGTCGTCACCAGGGGCGTAGAGGTAGAAGTTCTGCTTGGAGCGGCCCAGGAAGTCGACCTGCTCCAGGCGCTGCTGGGCGGTCCACGGGGTGCCGTAGAAGGCCTCCGCGGTGCCGCGCACCGGCGCGCCGGTCGGCCAGTCCCGCAACGTGATCCCGGGCAGGCCGAGCCCGGCCGCACCGGGCGCCTGCCCCTGCCCGGCCGGTACGGCGGCGAGCAGCTGACGCAGGCTCTGCGCGGCGTAGAAGGTGCCGGTGGCGTCCACGCCGGCCAGCACCACGGCGCCGTACGTGCCGCCGCCCTGGGCGGGCAGCTGACCGGCCGACAGCACGTACCCGCCGGCCGGCATCCCCGCGGTCGTCGGCCCGGTGCCGTCCTTGCCGCCGGCCGCCGCGGACAGCTGCCGCAGCACCCGGTCCACCTCGCCGCCGGCGCCCTCGGCGGGCCCGCCGACGTACACCACCAGCGAACCGGCGGCCGGCGTCCCGCCGTCCGGCTGCGGCGTCACGTCGCGCGCGCCGGCGACCTCCAGCACCTCGTGCACGGCCCGCACCGCGCCCTGGTCCACCTTGGGTGCGGTCACCAGCGTCACGGCCGACGGCACCGTGACGGGCTTGCCCGCCACCGTCTGCTGCTGCGGCTTCGGGAACACCCTCGGGTCGGTCACGCTGCCCAGCGGCGTCTGCGGCGCGGCGCTCACCACGTCCGGCGCCGAGACCGCCGAAGCCGCCGCGTACGCCGTCGACGGCAACGAACCGGCCAGCAGCCCGCCGACCACCGCCGCGGCCGCGACCCCGGCCGCGATCTGCATCGTCCGCCGCCCCGGCCGGCCCGCGGCCCGCCCGGCCCGCTCCGCCCGCTCCTCGCGCACCGAGGCCAGCAGCGGCTCCGTGCCCTTGAGGTCGGCGATCAGCCGGTCCGCCGTCCGCGGCGCCAACTGACGGCACGTCCGCGCCGTCGCCCGCCGCGCCACCACCGCCGCGGGGTGCTGCAGCACCTCCCGCAACGCCGGACTCTGCTCCAACTGCGACCGCAGCCGCCGCCCGGCCGCAACGGACACTCGGGCTTGCACAGGAGCCTCCTCGCCAGGCCGGAACCACATCCCGGCAACCCCACCAGCTGGCCAATCCGGTGTCAATGTCACCGACAGCTACGCCTGGATTGCCCTGCTTCATTCCCTTGTGGAGACCAGGGCCGACCCCTGGTGCGGAGCGGCCGCGACCAGCAGAATCGGCGTCACGGTGCGACACCGTGTCAATCGTGGTCGGGGGAAGGGGACAACGGATGGTTCCACCGTCGCCGCGCCGGTGGCTGCCGGCCCTGATCGCGGTCGGCCTGCTCCCCCGGCCGTTCCGTCCGGCACCGTCGTGTCGCGCTGGGTGATCGTGGTGTCACGCGGGTAGGACTGTGGCTGTCCTGACCGGGCGTTGCCGAGACATCGCAGGAGCCGCGAGTGGCCGCTTACCACGACAGTGACGGAGCCGAGCAGGTGCCGGCGCAGGACGCTCCGCCGCCGCCCGCCGAACTGGTGGCGCTGGCGCAGGCGTACGGGGTGGACACCCGGTATCCGGGGGCCGGCGGGCAGACGGTGGGGGCGCGGACGCTGGTCGCGGTGCTGGGGGCGATGGG
>NZ_JBIVVI010000745.1:0-4601 GCF_044757675.1 Kitasatospora sp. NPDC091257 | reverse complement strand
GGTACGAGCAGGGGCACCTCGACCGGTTCGGCCTCCTGCGGATCGTCGTCGCCGACCGGTGGGCCCCGTGGGCGGCCGCACTGGTGCTGGCGGTGGTGGCACTGTGGGTGCTGCTGCGCGGCGATCCCGGCCGTCCGTGGCGCGGCGCCCTGCTGGTGACCGGAACGGCGCTGCTGGTCGTCGCGCCGAGCTACCCCTGGTACGGCCTGCTGGTGGTGGCCCTGGTCGCGCTCGACGGGCGGTGGGAGTGGCTGGCCGTTCCGGCGGCCGGACAGGCGCTCTACCTCGTCGGCGGGGCGGACGCCCAACGGTCCGCGTACGCGGTCGCGCTGGCCTGTGTGCTCGCGGTGCCGACGGCCCGTGGGCTGTCCCGCGCCGTAGCGCCGCGGCCGGCGCGCGGTCCGGCGCCGGGTACGACGAAGGCCTGACCGGCCGCCGACGTTCCGAGGCGCGTGGCGCACCGCCGACTCGGAGGAGGCGGGGCGAAGCGCCCCGTCACACGAGTGTGCCGGCGGAGGACTTGCGGAGGGCGAGGAACCGCCGTCCGTGGGAGGTCCAGCGTTCGGTCTCGACGAGCCCGGCCCGGCGGGCCCGCCGGGTGACCGCCCCGGCGCCGCATCGCGCCCAGGCGAACGCCGGACCGAGGCGGCCGTCGGAACCCTCGACCCGTACGGTGATCCGTTCGTCGAGCTCCCACGGCTCGACCTCGACCAGCAGGACGCCGTCCGGTGCCAGGAGTTCGGCGCCACGGCGCAGCAGCACGGCCGGGTCGCCGCCGATGCCGAGGTTGCCGTCCGCGAGCAGCGCACCGCCCCAGCGGCCCTCGGCGGGCAGCCGGTCGAACACGGACCGGCACAGGGCGGGGCCTCCGAGGTGGCGGGTCCGTTCCACCGCCGCCCCGGTGACGTCGACGCCCAGGGCCGGGACGCCGAGGGCCAGCAGGGCGGCCACGAGCCGGCCGGGTCCGCAGCCCAGGTCCACCACCGGGGCGGCCAGACCCACGCAGCGCCGCAGCAGGCTGTGGTCGCCTCCGGCGGCGGGGGCGCACCACCGTTCGACGTCGAGTGCGATGCGCGAGCCGTCCTCCTGACGCAGCCACAGGGGGCCGCGTCCGGCGCGTACGGCCTCGGCGAACGGGTCGTCGATCCAGGCGGCGGCCGGGGCGGTCATCCGGCGAACTCCGGGGCGGTGTCGATCGTGCGCAGGCGCACGGCGAACCCGGTGTGCGGCGCTTCGGCCGCGACGCGGCGGGCGTCCTGAATGGTGTCCACGTCAGTCATCACCGGGAGATGACGAACCGTCAGGCGCTCGGCCGCGAGGCGGTCGAGCAGGGCGGCGCCGGTGCGGGAGGTGGACATCGGCACCCCCCGGAGCAGGCGTCGGGCCAGCCGCTCGGTGGGGTGGGCCAGGCCGAGGGCCCAGAAGCCGCCGTCGGCCGCCGGGCCGTACCAGGCGTCCGCACCGGTGCGGTGGGCCGGGGAGAGCGACTCGGCGAGGACGGTCGGGTCCAGCTGCGGGGTGTCCATGCCGACGAGCAGGGCGGGTGATCCCGGAGCTCGCCGGGCAGCGTGGGCGAAGGCCGCCGCGAGCCGCTCGTCGAGCCCGCCGCCGCACTGCGGGACGACGTCCCAACCGGGCGGCAGCCACGGACCGGCGTCCCCGTCGAGGACGAGCAGCCGCCGGCCGGCCGGCATCCGGTCGAGAGCGGCGAGGGTGTCGACGAGGGCGGCCCGGGCCAGCGCCGCCGCCTGCCCCGGACTGCACGGCGGGGTGAGACGTGTCTTCACCCGGCCCGGAACCGGTGCCTTGGCGATGACCAGCAGGGTGGGCGGCGGTGCCGCCAGCACGGCCCGCATGTCGCGTACGGCCTGACGGGTGCCGCGCACGGTCCCGGTGACCTTGGAGCGGCCGGAGCGCGGCAGGTAGTCGACGTCGGTCTCGGTGATCCGCATCCCGGCCGCCGAGGCGGCGAGCACCATTTCGAGCGGATAGCCGGAGCGGCGGTCGCCCAGCCCGAGGGCGATCAGCCGCTCCCGCCGGGCGGCCCTCATCGGTCCGAGGTCGTGCAGCGGCGCCCCGGTGAGGGCGCGCAGCCGGCGGGCGAGGACGGTGTTGGCGAGCCGGGCGTGCACCGGCCAGGCGCCGGCGGTCGCGGGACGGCGGCGGCCGAGCACGAGGTCTGCCGTGCCGGCCGCCACGGGACCGGCGACGCGGGGTAGTTGGGCCGGATCGAGTGAACCGTCGCAGTCCATGAAACAGACCAGTCCGGCGGTCGCGGCGAGCAGACCGGCGTGGCAGGCGGCGCCGAAACCGCGCCGGGGCTCCTCGACGACGGTGGCGCCCAGCGACCGGGCCAACTCCGCCGAGCCGTCGCGCGAACCGTTGTCGACGACGATCGCGCGCCAGCCGTCCGGGACACGGCCGAGCACCCACGGCAGGGCCGCGGACTCGTCCAGACAGGGAAGGACGACATCGGCGACGGGGACGGGATGGAGGGGAGAAGTCACGCCGGTCACGCTAACCGCAGCCCGGCCCGCCGAGGCCGAACCGCGCCTTGCGGAGGTGCCACGTCGGCGAGGCTCGACCCGTCCGGGGGATCGGACGGGATCCGGCGGCACCCGCGCACGGCTGACGTCGCGCGCCGTTCTCACGCCCGCTGCGGCGCGGCGGCGAACTCCAGCATCCCGTCGGCGAAGGAGACCCGGGCCCGCCACGTGAGTTCCGTCCGGATCCGGGCGGAGTCCGCGGTGATGTGGCGGACGTCGCCAAGCCGGTACTCGCCGGTCACCACCGGCGTCGGTCCACCGTGGGCGGCGGCCAGCGCCCGTGCCATCTCCCCGACCGTACGGACCTCGCCGCTGCCCACGTTGTAGGCCCGGGCACTGCCCGGCGGGCGGTCGCCGAGCGCCGCCAGCGCGGAGAGGTTCGCGGCGGCGACGTCCGCCACGTGGACGAAGTCCCGGCGCTGCCCGCCGTCCTCGAACACCCTGGGCGTTTCGCCCCGGGCCAGGGCCGAGCGGAAGAGCGACGCCACTCCGGCGTACGGAGTGTCCCGCGGCATCCCGGGGCCGTAGACGTTGTGGTAGCGCAGGGTCAGGGCACGGCCCGCACAGGCGCGGCTCCAGGCGGAGACCAGGTGCTCCTGGGCGAGCTTCGTCGCCGCGTACACGCTGCGCGGGTCCGTCGGTGCGTCCTCCGCCACCAGGCAGGGCACGAGTTCGGCACCGCAGCGCGGGCACGGCGGCTCGAACCGGCCGGCGTCCAGTTCGTCCGGGCGCCGTGGGCCGGGTGCGACGTCCCCGTGCAGCCGACAGCGGTAGCGACCCTCGCCGTAGACCACCATGGACCCGGCGAGGACGAGGCCGCGCACGCCCGAGTGCGCCATCGCGGCGAGCAGCACCGCCGTTCCCAGATTGTTGCAGCCCGCGTAGGCGGGCGCGTCGTCGAGGTCCGTCCCCAAGCCGACCATGGCCGCCTGGTGGCAGACCGCGTCCACTCCGGCCAGCGCCCGCTCGACCGTCGCCCGGTCCCGTACGTCCCCCTGCCGGAAGTCCACCGCCGCGGGCAGCTCGGGTGGCATCCCCGAGGGATGGACGGCGGGAAGCAGCGCGTCCAGGACACGGACCTCGTGGCCCGCCGCCACGAGGCCCCGGACGACCGCCGAACCGATGAACCCGGCGCCGCCGGTGACCAGAATCCTCATGACCGGTGACGCTACCGGGCCCCGACCGTGGAACGGCCGAAGGCGGCGGTCGCGTCATGCCTCGGTCAGGGGTTCGGCCGCGCCGCCGTTGTCGGGCGGCCGACCGGGGCCGGTGCTTCCGTGCCGGCTGCGACACCTCCGGGGGAGTGCCGCCGCCGCGCGCTCGCCATCCGTCAGCCGTTCGGCGTCGCGGGCGGGTCGGCCGGGGACGAGCGCCGCGCCCTGTTCACCGGCGACCCGGTCCCGTCCGCCGCCCGTCCCGGTGCCTGGTCGGGCCGCGCGCCAGGCCGGTCAGGCCTCCGCGGCGCCGACCAGCGGGCGGTGGCAGGCCACCGTGCGGCCGGGCGCCACCTCCCGGGGCCGGGGCTCCTCGGTGGCGCAGCGGCTGTCCGCCAGCGGGCAGCGGGTGCGGAAGCGGCAGCCGCTGGGCGGGGCGAGGGGGGAGGGCGGGTCGGCGGGGAGCAGGCCGGTGTCGCGCAGCGGGCGGCCGGGTTCGGGGACGGCGGCGAGCAGGGCGGCGGTGTAGGGGTGGGCCGGGGCGGCGAGGACGGCCTCGGTGGGGCCGCGCTCGCAGATGCGGCCGAGCTGGAGCACGGCCACCTCGTCGCTCACCGCCCGGACCACGCCGAGGTCGTGGGAGATGAACAGGCCGGCCAGTCCGCGCTCCTCGGTGAGGTCGCGCAGCAGGTTGAGCACGGTGGCCTGGGCCGAGACGTCGAGGGCGGAGACCGCCTCGTCGGCGATCAGGACGCGCGGCCCGGCGGCCAGCGCCCGGGCGATGGCGACCCGCTGGGCCTGTCCGCCGGAGAGCTGGTGGGGCCGGCGGTCGCCGAACAGGGCGGGCGGCAGGCCGACGGCCTCCAGCTGCCGGGTGACGATCTCCTCCCGATCCCGATCC
>NZ_JBIVVI010000744.1:0-4608 GCF_044757675.1 Kitasatospora sp. NPDC091257 | reverse complement strand
GCGCCGGTCATCGAGACCAGCGCGGCGACGGCGATCGCCGTGCCGCCCCAGCCGCCGCCGAACATGGCGTCCACGGCGTCCGAGAACGGCGCGGCAGGAGTGCCCGAAAGGGCGGGAACGGCGGGGACTTCGGGGCAGGAAACGGTGCGAAGCCGCCCCGGATACCCCCGGCCCTATTGGGCCCGCTGTTGGTCGGTGGAGTGTTTGCGCTGCTCGCGCTGGGAATTGTCGCGGTGGTGCTGTTCGCGGGCTGACGATCCGCTGGGATTCCGGTCCTGCGGTTCAGCGGGTGGGCGTGATTACCCGGGGCGGCAAGGTGCGCCTAATGTGTGCGTGGGATTTGTTCGAACAGTGGTCTGCACCAGGCCCTCCGTCGCTGTGACGGCTGGCGGAGTGTGTGGGGGAGCGGGCGCAGATGGGCGTGCAGGACCGGCCGGAGGCGGCCGAGGCGGAGCGGTTGCTGGCCGGGCGGTACGAGCTCGGCGAGCGGCTCGGCCGGGGCGGCATGGGTACCGTCTGGCGGGCCTGGGACCGGATGCTCGACCGCGAGGTCGCGGTCAAGGAGCTGACCGTCAACCACCTGCCCGAGGAGGACCTCCAGATCCTGCACACCCGGATGAAGCGCGAGGCCAGCGCGGCCGCGCGGATCAAGCACCCCGGTGTGATCACCGTGCACGACGTGCTGGAGCAGGACGGCCGGCCGTGGATCGTGATGGAGCTGGTCGACGGCCGCTCGCTGGCCGACGTGATCAGCCAGGACGGCACCCTGCAGCCGCGCGCCGCCGCCGAGGTCGGCAGCCAGGTGCTGGCCGCGCTGCACCGGGGCCACCAGCTGGGTGTGCTGCACCGGGACGTGAAGCCGGCCAACGTGCTGCTGGAGCGCGGCACCGGGCGGGTGGTGCTGCTGGACTTCGGCATCGCGAAGTACGAGGGCTCGACCGAGCTGACCCGGCCGGGGGACCTGGTCGGGTCGCCGGACTACCTGGCGCCGGAGCGTGCCCAGGGCGAGCGGCCCGGGCCGGCCTCCGACCTGTGGGGCCTCGGGGCGACGCTGTACGCGGCGGTCGAGGGCCAGTCGCCGTTCCGGCGGGACTCGCCGATCAGCACGCTCGCCGCGGTGGTCGACGAGCCGCTGCCGGAGTCGCGGCGGGCCGGGCCGCTGGGGCCGGTGCTGGCCGCGCTGATGGCCAAGGACCCGGCCGAGCGGCCCACCGCGGACGAGGCGGCCAAGATGCTGGCCGAGGTGCAGGCCGGGCACACGATGGGCCTGAAGTCGGTCGCGGCGGTGCGCACGCCCACCCGGTCGGTGCCGGTGGTGGACCGCAGCGACGGCCCGGTGCCCGAGGCGGAGCCGGCCGAGGGCTCCGAGGAGCCGACCGAGCCGAAGGCCGCCGCACCCGCCGCGCCCGTCGTCCCCGTCGCGCCCGTCGTCCCTGTCGAACCGGACACCACCGGGGGCGCACAGGCCGCCGCCCGGGCGCACACCGGGCCCGTCGCGCCGGTGCCGCACTCCGTCACGCCCGAGCGGGGACCGGCCAAGCGCCGTAGTCTGCTGAAGATCGTCGGCATCGCGGTGGCCGTCGGCCTGCTGGCCGCCGCGGGCACCTTCCTCGTCACCCGGCACGTGGTCGGCGGCGACAGCCCCGACGACCCGACGCCGACCGCCGCGGAGTCCACCGGGCCCGAACCCACCAGCGACGCCACCCCCGCGGTGGCACCGCCCAACGGCTACCACTGGGTCGACGACCCGGCCGGCTTCCGCTTCCCGCTGCCGAACGGCACCCCGCCCTGGCAGCGGATCAGCGCCGGCGACAACCAGATCTTCTACAGCCCCGACGGCAAGGTGCACTACCTCCAGTTCGCCGTCACCGTCGGCCAGTCGGTCAAGCCGCTGGAGCACATGCGGCAGATGGAGACCAGCGTCTCCAAGTCGCTCAAGGACTACAAGCAGCACCGGATGGCCGGCACGGCGGTGAAGGGCCAGGAGGCGGCGGTCTGGGAGTTCAGCTACCTGGCCAAGGAGGGCGGCCGCCGGCGCGCGATCGAGACCGAGTTCATCAGCCAGGACGGCACCAGCTACGCGATCTACTCGTCCAGCCCGGACCGGGGCAGCGAGTGGAACGAGGCCGAACAGCGCTTCTACGCCGTGCTCAACAGCTTCACCCCGACCCGCTGACCGGGACCGGGCGGGGCGCCCGCTTTCACCCGACTGCGGCAGATTCTTGTTACCGACGGGTACCGGACCGGGCGCCGAACGCCTAGGCTGCGCCGTATGTCGGACCTCACAGCAGACGCAGTGGCCACCGAACACCCCGGCACGGGCAACCCGGCGGCACCCGGCGGCGCGCGGACCGTCGCCGCGGCCGTCCCGCCGTCCCTGGTCGCCAAGCTGGCGACCGGCGTCACCGCCACCGGCGAGCCCGACCTGGTGGAGACCGTCGCCCCGCTGACCGGCGAGCGGCTGGCCAGCCTGCCGCAGTCCACCCCGGCCGACGTCGAGGTCGCCTTCCAGCTGGCCCGCCGCGCCCAGGCCGCCTGGGCCGCGCTGCCGGTGCGCCGCCGGGCCGCCGTCCTGCTGCGCTTCCACGACCTGCTGCTCAAGCGGCAGGACGAGGTGCTGGACCTCGTCCAGGCGGAGACCGGCAAGGCCCGGCTGCACGCCTTCGAGGAGGTGCTGGCCGTCGCCATGGCCGCCCGGCACTACGGGCGGGCCGCGCACCGGTACCTCCGGGACAAGCGGCGCGGCGGCGCGCTGCCGGTGCTCACCCAGGCCGTCGAGGCCCGCCGGCCCAAGGGCGTGGTCGGCCACATCTCGCCGTGGAACTACCCGCTGGAGCTGTCCGTCGGCGACGCCCTGCCCGCCTTCGTGGCCGGCAACGCGGTGGTCAACAAGCCCGACACCCAGACCGCGCTGACCGCGCTGTGGGCCCGCGAACTGCTGATCGAGGCCGGGCTGCCGGCCGACCTGTGGCAGATCGTGATCGGCGACGGCCCGGTGATCGGCCCCGCCGTGGTGGAGCACGCCGACTACGTCTCGTTCACCGGCTCCACCCGTACCGGCCGCGACGTCGCCCAGCGCGCCGCCGCCCGGCTGGTCGGCGCCTCGCTCGAACTCGGCGGCAAGAACGCCATGCTGGTGCTCGCCGACGCCGACCTCGACGCGGCCGCCGCCGGCGCCGTACGGGCCTGCTTCTCCTCCGCCGGACAGCTGTGCATCTCGATCGAGCGGCTGCTGGTGCACCGCTCGGTGGCCGACGAGTTCCTGGAGCGCTTCGCCGCCCGCACCCGGGCGCTGCGCCTCGGTGGCGGCCTCGCGTACGGCGCCGACATGGGCTCGCTGGTCTCCGTCCGCCAGCTGGAGACCACCACCCGGCACGTCGACGAGGCGGTCAAGGCGGGCGCCACCGTGGTGGCCGGCGGACGGGCCCGGCCGGACCTCGGCCCGTTCTTCTTCGAGCCGACCATCCTCGACGGCGTCACCCCGGACATGGCGGTCTGCGCCGAGGAGACCTTCGGCCCGGTCGTCTCCGTCTACCGCTTCGACACCGACGAGGAGGCGGTGGCCGCCGCCAACTCCACGCCGTACGGCCTCAACTCCAGCGTCTGGACCAGGGACGTGCGGCGCGGCCGGACGGTCGCGGCCCGGCTGCGCACCGGCACGGTCAACGTCAACGAGGCGTACGCCGCCGCGTACGGCTCGATTGCCTCGCCGATGGGCGGGATGGGCGACTCCGGGCTGGGCCGCCGGCACGGCGCCGAGGGCATCCTGCGCTTCACCGAGGCGCAGACCATCGCGACCCAGCGGCTGATGCCGATCGCGCCCTCGTTCGGCCTGGACGACAAGCAGTTCGCCGCGGTGATGACCGGCGGCCTGCGGGCGCTCAAGGCGCTGCGCTTCAAGTAGGCCCGCTTCACGCAGGCCCGCTTCGTGCGGGCCCGGGCGGCGGGCCGGGCCCCGCAGTGCGCGCGGGCCCGGCCCGCCGCCCCACAGACAGGTTCACCCGGCGAAGGAGCGGTGGCAGATGGTGCAGTCCGGCGGTGCGGCGGAGTTCGACTACGACGTGGTGGTGGTCGGGTCCGGCTTCGGCGGTTCGGTCGCGGCGCTGCGGCTGACCGAGAAGGGCTACCGGGTCGCCGTCCTGGAGGCCGGGCGGCGCTTCGACCGGGACGAACTGCCCAGGAACTCCTGGGACCTGCCGAACTACCTGTGGGCGCCGCGGCTCGGGCTGTACGGAATCCAGCGCATCCACCTGCTGGCCAACGTGCTGATCCTGGCCGGCGCCGGGGTCGGCGGCGGCTCGCTGAACTACGCCAACACCCTGTACGTGCCGCCGAAGGCCTTCTTCGAGGACCGGCAGTGGCGCCACATCACCGACTGGCAGCAGGAGTTGGCGCCGTTCTACGACCAGGCGCAGCGGATGCTCGGGGTCCGGCTCAACCCGACCCTCACCCCGTCCGACGTCCACCTCAAGGCGGCCGCCGAGCGGATGGGCGTCGGCGACACCTTCCACATGGCGCCGGTCGGGGTCTTCTTCGGCGACGGCGAGGACGCCGGGGGCACCTCCCGGACGGAGTCCGGGGGAGGCACGGCCTCACCGTCCGCACCGG
>NZ_JBIVVI010000743.1:0-4609 GCF_044757675.1 Kitasatospora sp. NPDC091257 | reverse complement strand
GGGCCGGTGGGCCGGGGGGCGTCCGCAGCGGCGGACGCGCCCCCAGCCGGGACGGCTACGGGTGCAGCCTCAACCGCCGGAACCGGCATCGCGCCTGGCCGGCGCTGGTCACCAGTGCGCCGACTCCGGCGACCTGCCACCACGTCAGCCCGTTGGCACATGCCAGGGGCACGGCCACGGTCGAGGCGACCGCGCCGAGGGAGGCCGATACTTCCCAGTAATCGAACCCGGACGGCCACCAGGCCGGCTGCGGGACACTGGTAGGTTCGGCGGTGATCACGGGACGAGTTGACCGCCCCGTGAGGGCGTAGCGGTGCATACGCACTCCTCGCTCCGGGCCCCGGTCATCGGTCTTCCACACCATCGGCCGGGGCCTGCCTTTTGGATGGGCCGACGGTATCGCGCCGCGGACAGGGATTGCACCACGAATGGTTCAACTCCCCTCTGCACGTGCCAATGGGAATGATCGGCGGATGCAACCCGACTGCTTCTCGGGGCCTTGCGGCAACTGGCATTCCCCGCCGTTTTTGTGCGTCGACAAGCCGCGATGCGAGCAGGTCTTGACATTTAGCAGAATTTCCCGGTCAGAAGTGAGCCATTCCAGCAGCACTGCGACTACAGAAATGTAGAAGGCGCGCGCTTTGCCAGTGTTCATCGAGTTGCAAATGCAAGTGAACGGACGGCGATATTCCATTTGTGCCGTGATGCAGATCACACTAGATGGGGTCATTCTGACGTTCGACCCCATCCCCCGCCCCAGGCATCGACCGCTCCGCCCAGCCAAAGCCGGGCGTGGCCCAACGCCGTGAGATCCGGGGGTCCACACTTGCTGTGCGTCCACCTGTCTACTGGAGGAGGACGTCATGCGTGGAACTGGCACGATCTACAAGCGATGCGGCTGCCGCGACCCTCGTACGGGCCGACAACTCGGAAGCCTCTGCCCGGACCTCCACCGCCGTGGCCACGGTTCCTGGTATCTCGCGATGCCACGGCACGCGGCCGTCGACGATCACCGGTCCCGGCTGCGTCGGGGTGGCTACCGCACGCGGGTCGAAGCCGAGCGCGCGCTCAGGCGCCTGCGCGACCCCAACTTCGCGCACCAGGGCGGGCTACTCACAACCGGCCAGTGGCTGCAGCGCTGGTACGACATCGTCGAGCCCCGTCTCCGTCCGTCGACCGCCCGCGGCTACCGCCAGCACCTGGAGCAGTACCTCGTGCCGCTGCTCGGCCGCGAGCTGCTGTGCGAGCTAACCAACGACACGGTCCAGCAGGCGTTCAGCACCATCGTCCGTCGACACCAGGACATGCGCCGACCGGTCAGCGCCGGCACGTTGCGTCGCGTGCATGCGACACTGCGTGCCGCTCTGAACCACGCGGTGCGCAGCGGCCTGCTGGTCACCAACCCTGCTCGCCGCCTGGATCTACCGCGGGCACCTCGGCCACACCCGGTGGTCTGGACGGACAGCCGCGTGGCGGAGTGGAGACGGACAGGTGAACACCCGCCCGTTGCTGTCTGGACACCCACGCAGACCGCCGCGTTTCTGGCGTACGCGAGCGACCATCGCCTGTACGCCCTCTATCACCTGTATGCCTTGCGGGGTCTGCGCCGTGGAGAAGGCGCGGGACTCCGCTGGTCGGATTTCGACGCCGCCGGCCGCACGCTCACGGTCGCACGGCAACTACAGCAGCGGGAGAACGGACGGCTCGAGGTCTGCCCCGTGAAGACGCGTGCCGGCGAACGGACGATCGCCCTCGACCGAAACACCATCCACGTGCTGAACACACACCGTAGCCAGCAGAGAAAGGAGAAACTGGCCGCGGGGATTTGCTGGAATGAGTCCGATTACATTTTTACCGATGCCTACGGGCGTCCGCTGCGCCCGGACTACATCGGCCACGTCTTCCAGGACATGGTGCGCAGAAGCGGCCTGCCGCCCGTCCGGCTCCACGACCTGCGTCATGGTGCGGCGAGTCTCGCCTTGACCGGCGGGTCCGATCTCAAGGTCGTCCAGGCCCAGTTGGGACACTCTACGATCATGACCACCGCCGACACGTACACGTCGGTACTTCCCGAGACGGCCCATCTCAGTGCCGAGGCGACGGCCCGTGTGGTCATCGATGCGGCCCGAAAGCTCTCCCGGGGCATCCGGTACCAGTCCACGCCGCGCAGACGGCGAGCGAAGGGCCGCCAGGGAGTCTCGCCGAAAAGCGGGATGCGTAGCTCAGCGTGAGGCTTTGACGGTCCGTCGCCCGACTTGGGCGCCCCACGAGCGACCCACTCGCGACCCATCGAAGACGGGCCGCCCGCCCCGGTCGTATCTTTACAGGCGCGCGCCGACTGCGGGCAACAGTCGACTCTCCGCCTGGACGACGTCATTCTCCGCGTACCACCCGTAGAAGGCCTTCTATGGGCCCGCTGGGGTGTCAGGAGTCGGTGGGACCGGCCAGGGCCGGGGTGGCGGGTAGAACGAGCGCCTGAAGGCCCTGGTTCCACATCAAGGAGCGGTGGCCCTGGGCCTGGAAGTGGCGGGCCTGGTGTTCGGGGTGCGCCCAGAGGTGACGGACTGCTCGGACGACGTGGCCCTTGTTGAGCCGCCACCACGTCTGGGCGGGTGGCGCCGCCCAGTCGTGTTCGTTGGGGATCGCGTGCAGGGAGGTGCCGTCGGGACCGACGATGTTCGCCGCTTGAATGGCGATGGCGCGCGGACGTACGTCGAGGCTGAGCAGGAGCGCGGTCGCCTGCGGGAAGGTTCGGCGGATGCGGGAGGCGAGGGCGGCGGCCACGTCCGGGGCCGGAAGGTTGAGGAGGTGGCGGCCCGGGCGGTGGTCGGCCATCTCGATGACGGGAAGGTCCGCCCCGAGCAGCACGGTGGACAGCAGCATCTCCGCTTCCTCCAACCAGGACGGTTCCGAGGACAGCGCGGGCGCGCGCCGCCACAGCAACGGCGGGGTCGGGTACAGGTGATCGCGGGGGTTCGCCCACAGGGCGTGGATGCGCTTGGAGGCGAGGGTGCTCTCGAACTCGATCGCGGCGGTCTCGGGGGCTTGGGTCCGGGCTTCGGCGGCGAGGAGTTCGTAGGCGGTGACGGCGAGTGCCTGCCGGGCTTCGGCTTCATGGAGGCACGCGTTTCGGAAGGCGCGGGTCGGGTCGGTGCGCCGGTAGGGGGCGGATCCTGTTGGCGTGAGGATCGGTCGGGGGCTCGACATGTTGGTCCTGGGCAGGGTCGTGGCCGGGCCGGTGCGCGGCCCGGCCGGGCGTCAGTTGGTCTCGTGCAGCATGCGGTCGGCGAGGTTCTCGATCCGCTCGGTGAGTGCGGTCGCGGCGCGGGCCTGGGCAGGCGTGTGGGGGCTGCCGGGCGAGCAGTGTTGGACGAAGCGCAGCGTGAGCTGGGTTAGCTCGTGCATCGCCACGGGGTCGTGGGCCGGGATCGTCAGGCTCCAGCTGGAGGGGGCGATGCGGTGCGGGGTGCCGGCGCGGTAGGCGAGCAACAGCCGGTCGGTCAACTCGTCGCCGGTGAAGTCGTCGGGCAGCAGCCCGTTCTCGGTCAACCAATCGCAGAACGGGCCGGGCAGGATGAGCGTCCACTTGCTGGTGGCGGGCGCGTGGGTGGCGGCCTGCTCGGCGTAGGCGTAGGCGTAGCCGAGGTGGCGGTTGGCTATCGGGGTGCCGAGGGCCCGGAGTGCCCAGTCGTAGGCGCAGGCGGCGTGCTGGTGGTAGCGGCGGGCGGTGGGACCGAGGTTGGTGTCGGCGGCGGCTTGGCGGTGCCGGTCGCGGGCAGCGGTGACGATCTCGGGGGTGGCAGGTTTCGGAGGCGATGTTGGCATGGCGGCCTTCGATCAAGCAGGGCGTGATTCCTGCGGCGGGTTGGGGGTGGTGGGCTTTTGTGAGCCCCACCACCCCCAACCTCTCCAACCGCTGCCGGGAATGGGCACATCAACTTCCCTATTGCATATCGCATTTGGATGGTCGCGCAGCACCTTCCCCGCTGGGTGCGGGGCTCATTCGGGCCACTGGCCAACGCGGACGGGCTCGGGGTGCAGGCTGATCCCTGTGTTGGAGTCGACGCGGGCGGCCAGGTCGGCGAGGGCACGGACGAAGGCGGCGGCCGTGGTCTCGCCGCGGGCCGTGATGGTCAGGGTGCGCCGGTCCGAGCAGTGGATTCCCTCGGCGACCTTGTGGCCTGGATGGCAGCCGATGAGTTCGAGCAGCCAGCCGGCGCTCACTCGCCAGCGCCCGTAGCTGTCGGTGTGGACGGGGCATCCGGCGGCGGACCAGCGGGCGGCTTGCTCGGGTGTGACGGACGGGTTGAGGAAGACGGAGCCGACCTGCCGGGCGTCGGGTCCGTGAGGGTCGAGGAGCAGGCCGCGGCGGTAGCGGTTGGCGAGGACGGCGGCGGTGGTCTCGGCGATCGGCGGCCGGGCACCGAGCGGGACGCCGAGTTCGTCGGCGAGGGGCCGGAAGGTGATCGGCGCGGCGCTGTTGGTGCGGACGAGGTGGAGGGTCACGGACAGGTCGTGCGGCTCAGCGTGCGGCTCCTCGACGGCGAGCAGCGAGACCACTCCCGCGAACTCGCCCCCGGCGTTCAACTCGCCGATCCGCGCGGCCAGT
>NZ_JBIVVI010000742.1:0-4611 GCF_044757675.1 Kitasatospora sp. NPDC091257 | reverse complement strand
CCCTGCACCTGGAGCACCCGTCGGTCCCGGTCACGGTGGTCGAGCTGGCCGACACCGCCCCCGAGGGCGCGGCCCGTGACGAGGCGGTGGCCCGCGTGGTCGCCGAGACCGCCGCCACGGCCGGCTTCGCGGAGGTCCGCTACCAGCCGGACGGGCGCCGGACCGTCCCGGTGCTCCGGCCGTTGCAGCTGAGCCCCGCGACCGAGGGCGGGTCCCCGCTCGACGCCGGGGACGTCCTCCTGGTCACCGGCGGCGGCAAGGGCATCACCGCCGAGTGCGCCATCGCGATGGCCCAGGACTCCGGGGCGGCCCTGGCCCTGATCGGCCGCGCCGATCCGGCCACCGACCCCGAACTCGCCGGGAACCTCGCCCGGATGGAGGCCGCGGGCCTGCGCCACCGGTACGCCCGCGCCGACGTGACCTCGGCCGAGGAGATCGCCGCCGCGGTGGCCCTGCTGGAGAACGGGCTCGGCCCGGTCACCGCCGTGCTGCACGGCGCCGGCCGCAACCAGCCCGCCGCCCTGGAGGCGCTGAGCGCCGAGGACTTCCGCCGGACCCTGGCGCCCAAGACCGACGGTCTGGAGGTGGTCCTGGCGGCCGTCGAACCGGAACGCCTGAAGCTGCTGATCACGTTCGGCTCGATCATCGGCCGGGCCGGACTGCGCGGCGAGGCGCACTACGCCACCGCCAACGACTGGATGACCGAGCTGACCCTCCGCTTCCAGGACCGGTACCCGCGGGCCCGGGCCGTCGCGCTGGAGTGGTCGGTCTGGTCGGGCGCGGGCATGGGCGAACGGCTCGGCGTCGTCGAGGCGCTGATCCGGGAGGGCATCACGCCGATCTCCACCGAGAACGGCATCCAGGTGCTCCGCGAGGTGCTCGCGGACCCCTCGGCCGGCCCCGTCCTGGTGGTCAGCGGGCGGGCCGGCGGCCTGCCCACCCTCACCACCGAGCGGCGCGAGCTGCCGCTGACCAGGTTCGTCGAGCGGGTGGTCGTGCACCACCCGGACATCGAGCTGATCACCGAGACCGAGCTGACCGAGGGCGGCGACCCCTATCTGACCGACCACCGGCTCCAGGACGACCTGCTCTTCCCGGCCGTGCTCGGCATGGAGGCGATGGCCCAGGTGGCCGCCGCGGTGAGCGGGCACCAGGGCCCGCCGCTGCTGGAGGACGTCGAGTTCCGCCGGCCCGTGGTGGTCCGGCCGGGCGGCTCGACCACCATCCGGATCGCGGCGCTGGTCCGGGAGCCCGGGACGGTGGACGTGGTGCTGCGCAGCGAGGGCACCGAGTTCGCGGCCGACCACTTCCGGGCCCGGCTGCGCTACCCGCGGCCCGAGGTGCCCGGGACGCCGGTGCCGGTCGAATTCGGCCTGCCGGCGGTGCCGGTGGACCCGGTGACCGAGCTGTACGGCAGCGTGCTCTTCCAGGGCAAGCGGTTCCAGCGCCTGCTGGAGTACCGGCGGGCGAGCGCCCGGCACGCGCTGGCGGAGATCTCCACCACCGCCCCGGCGCCGTGGTTCGCGGCCTTCCTGCCGCAGGACCAGCAACTGGCCGACCCCGGGACCCGGGACGCGATGATGCACGCCATCCAGTGCTGCGTGCCGGACGCCACCCTGCTGCCGCAGAGCATCGAGCGGCTCTGGCTGGCCGACCCGGCGGACCAGGACGCCGAGTACGTGGTGCTCGACGCCAGGGAGCGCTCCCAGGACGGGGACAGCTACGTCTACGACCTCGACGTGCGCACCCCGGCCGGGAAGGTCGTCGAGCGCTGGGAGGGGCTGACCCTGGTCGCCGTCCGCAAGCGCGACGGAGCCGGACCGTGGGTGCCCGCGATGCTCGGTTCGTACCTGGAACGCGGCCTGGAACGGGTGCTGGGCGGCAGCCGCGCGGTGGTCGTCGAGCCCGCGGCGAAGCCCGCCGCGGAATCCACCGCGGAGTCCGCCGACGGGGACCGCCGGGCCCGCACCGCGACCGCTCTCGGCCGGGCGCTGGGACGGCCGGTGGACCTGCGCCACCGGCCGGACGGCAAGCCCGAACTCGCCGGTGGGCCCGGACTCGACGGGATCACGGTCTCGGCCTCGCACGGCCCCGGCCTGACCCTGGCGGTGGCCGGACCCGGGCGGCTCGCCTGCGACGTCGAGACCGTCCTGGAGCGGAGCACCGAGGACTGGGACGCCCTGCTGGGCGCCGGTCAACTCGCCCTGCGGGACCTGCTGGTGGCCGAGGCGGGCTGCAGCCCGGCGGTGGCCGGCACCAGGGTCTGGAGCGCGCTGGAGTGCCTGCGCAAGTCCGGCGCGACCACCCAGGCGCTGACGCTCGACCGCGTCCACCCGGGCGGTTGGGTCGTCCTGTCCGCCGGCGACGCGGCCGTCGCCACCTGGGTCACCACCGTCAACGACCGGACGGAGCCGGTGCTCTTCGCGGTGCTCGTCGGGAAGGAGAACTGATGTCGGCCTACTACGAGATCCGCCACACCGTGGGCTTCGAGGAGACCAACCTCGTCGGCAACGTCTACTACGTGAACTACCTGCGCTGGCAGGGGCGTTGCCGGGAGATGTTCCTCAAGGACAAGGCGCCGGGGGTGCTCGCCGAGCTGCGGGACGACCTGAAGCTGTTCACCCTCAAGGTGGAGTGCGACTTCTTCGCCGAGATCACCTCGTTCGACGAGCTGTCGGTCCGGATGCGGCTGGAGGAGCTGACCCAGACCCAGATCCAGTTCAGCTTCGACTACCTGCGGATCGACGGCGAGCAGGAGAACCTGGTCGCCCGCGGCCGGCAGCGGATCGCGTGCATGCGCGGGCCGAACACGGCCACCGTCCCCGCCCGGGTGCCCGAGGAACTGCGCCTGGCACTGGTGCCGTACGCCGAGGGGCCGGCCGTCGCGCGGGCCCTCGCGGCGCAGGTCCCGCCCGGCGGGCCGGTCGGGACGGGGCGGGCGCTGTGATCGGCAACGGCCGGTCCCCGGCCCCCGCCCAGGCGCCGGGCGCGACGTCGGCGGCCGCGGCGAACCGCGCGGTCCTGCCGG
This sequence comes from Kitasatospora sp. NPDC091257, assembly GCF_044757675.1. Lineage (NCBI taxonomy): Bacteria > Bacillati > Actinomycetota > Actinomycetes > Kitasatosporales > Streptomycetaceae > Kitasatospora > Kitasatospora sp. NPDC091257. Next base: position 1,583 of record NZ_JBIVVI010000742.1, on the reverse strand, counting down.
GCGCCCTGCGCGAGACGATGGCCCGTTTCGCCACCGGGATCACGGTCCTGACCACCGGCGGCGAGTACGTCCACGGGATGACCGCCAACGCGTTCAGCTCGGTCTCCCTGGAGCCGCCGATGGTGCTGTGCTGCGTGGCCCGCTCCGCGACGATGCACGAGGCGATCATGGCGTCCAGGTCCTTCGCGGTCTCCGTGCTCGGCGCCGAACAGGAGCACCTGGCACGGTACTTCGCGAACAAGAGCAGGCCGCGCGGGGCCGCCCAGTTCGACGGCCTCGACTGGCAGCCCGGCCCGTTCACCGGGGCCCCGCTGCTGTCGGACTCGCTGGCCTGGCTGGAGTGCAAGCTCGCCGAGCAGTACGACGGCGGCGACCACTCCATCTTCCTCGGCGAGGTGCTCGCCTCGGACTGGGCGGACCACCGGGAGGCGCTGCTGTTCTACGGCGGCGCCTTCCACCGGGGCATCGGCGGGAAACCGGAAGAGATCGGCTGAGCGGGGGGATGGTCCGATGTTGGTGAGCGTGACCGGCGGCACCGGATTCGTCGGCATCCACTCGGTCGCGGCGCTGGTCCGCGGCGGCCACCGGGCGCGGATGCTGGTCCGCGACCCGGCCGCCGCGGAGCGGGTCCTGGGCCTGCTGGAGGTGGACCCGGGCGCCGTCGACCTGGTCGTCGGGGACGTGACCGACGAGGGCGACGCGGCCCGCACGGTGCGCGGCGCCGACGCCGTGCTGCACGCGGCCGCGGTGTACTCCTTCGACAGCCGGCGCAACGCGCAGATGCGCCGGACCAACGAGCGGGGAACCGAACTGGTGCTGGCCGCCGCCCGACGGTCGGGCGCCGACCCGGTCGTCCACGTCTCCAGCATCGTCGCGCTGCTGCCGTCCCCCGGACGGCCGCTCGGGGAGCACTCCCCGGTCGGCCGTCCCCGGGACACGTACATGGCGACCAAGGCGGCGGCCGAGCGGATCGCGCGGGGCCACCAGCGGGACGGCGCGCCGGTGGTCATCAGCTACCCGCCCGCGCTGCTCGGCCCGCAGGACCCGGGGCTGGGCGACCAGAACGCCCGGCTGCGCAACACCCTGCGCGGACTGATGCCGATCTGGCCGCTGGGCGGCTTCCCGGTCGGCGACGTCCGGGACACCGCGCAGCTGCACGCCCGGCTGCTGACCACGCCGAGGGCGGGCTCCGACCGGCACTTCGGACCCGGCCACCACCTGCCCACCCGGCAGTACGTGCGGACCCTGCGGGAGGTCACCGGGCGGCGGCTGCCCGCGGCCTTCCTCCCCGCCCGGGCCATGCTGCCGGTCGGCGCCCTGGCCACCCTGCTCCAGCGCGGATGGCCCTGGCACATCCCCGCCGAGTACGGGGCCGTCTACACCTGCGCCTGTGCGACCCCGGTCGACCCCGCGGCGAGCACCGGGGGGCTGACGCCGAGGCCGACCGCCGAGACCATGGCGGACACGGTGCGCTGGCTGTACGCCGAGGGCCGGCTGACCGCCGGTCAGGCCGGGCTGCCGGCCGTGGACAAGGAGCGCTGAGCCGTACCCGACGGCCGGGGGGGGGGGGGCGGCGGGGGGCC
>NZ_JBIVVI010000741.1:0-4613 GCF_044757675.1 Kitasatospora sp. NPDC091257 | reverse complement strand
GTTGATCAGTTCGACGGTGACCCGTTCGTCCTCCAGCAGGGCCACGATCGGGCCGGGGGCGGTCCTGCACACCCGGTGGACGGCCGGTGGCCCTCAAGACGGTCCGGCCGGAGTTCGCGCAGGACACGGAGTTCCGGTGGCGCTTCGCCCAGGAGGTCACCAACGCCCGGCGGATCCATGGGCTGTACACCGCCCAGGTGATCGACTCCGGCGCGGACGACGACGTGCCCTGGCTGGCCACCGTGTACGTTCCGGGCCCGTCGCTGCAACAGGTGGTCCGGGAACACGGTGCGCTACCGGTGCGCACGGTCCTGCTGTTGGTAGGCGGGATCGCGGAGGCGCTGCAGGCGATCCACGGCGCCGCGGTGGTGCACCGGGATCTCAAGCCCGCCAACGTGCTGCTCGCGGCCGACGGTCCGCGCGTGATCGACTTCGGCATCGCCCGCGCGGCCGACGCCGTCGCGCTGACCGGCACCGGTTTCCGGATCGGTTCGCCCGCCTTCATGGCGCCCGAGCAGGCCCTGGGCCAGCCGGCCACGCCCGCGACGGACGTCTTCGCGCTGGGCTCGCTGGCGGCGTACACCGCCGGCGGCACCCAGCCGTTCGGCGAGGGACCGGAGACCACGGTGCTGTACCGGGTGGTGAACGAGCAGCCGGATCTCGGCCGTGTCCCGGGCGACCTGCACGCGCTGCTGCTGCGCTGCCTGGCCAAGCAGCCCGAAGACCGGCCGACCCCCGCCGAGATCATCGAGGCCGCCCGCAACCACCCCGCTGCGGGCCGCGGGCTGCGCTTCGCCGACGACTGGCTGCCCACTCGGGTCAGCACCGACATCACCCGCCGCTCCGACCTGCCGCAGGACTTGGCCACCGCGTTCTCCCCCGACGTCGTCGCCGTCCAGGCCCCGCCCGGCTCCGACGGCGCTGCGCAGCCCCTGCCCGAGGTGCCGACCGCTCTGCTTCCGCCCCCACTGCCGACCGTCGCCGCTCCCGCGACACCCGCGGTGGGCAAGCCCTGCCGCAAGGACGCGACCTGGAAGACGGTACTGCTGCTGTCGGCGTTGGTGGTGGCTCTCGGCGGCACGGTCGGCGGCGTGCTCCTGTCCCACAAGCTCGACCGGATCCTCGCAGCCACGGGATCGGCCGGTGACAGCCCGACGGCCGGTGACAGCCCGACGGCCGGTGACACCGGCCCGGACACGCCGGCACCGGCGGCCGACGGCCCGAGGCCGTCCGACGCGGCGAGCCCGGCCACGTACACCGCGGCGTACACCGATGCAATCCTGACCGCACCCGACGACTCCTACGACTTCGACATCGAGACCGGCAAGTTGATCCCCGCGCAGTCCACCGAGTGGTCCGTAGGGCACAACGCCAACGAGTTCCTGATCCCGACGGGAAGCGACGCCGCCGTCACCCCCAGCGGCCGGCCCACCCCGACCGATTGCTCGACGGCCATCGACCGGCATCCGGCGACGGCCCTCGACTTCAGTGACCTGCTGGCCGGCCGAGCCTTCTGTGTGCGATCGAGAAGCACTCACGCCATAGCGATCGTGCGGGTCATCTCCGTGACCGGCAACGGCCCGGTGAAGGTCTCGATGGACCACTACCGCAGCGACGGCTGACCTCCGCTCCCATCCGGCGGCCGTCGCTGGAGCATGAGCCGCGAACGCGGCGGGCGTGTGCGGTGAGGAGTCTCCCGTCCATCTGCCCCGCCCACAGCTCCTCGACCCCGAACGGACGGCGCTCGTAGCCGGCGGCGAGGCGCACCAGGTGCGGGCCACAGCACGCGCGCAGCAGCCGCTCGCCGCCTTGACGACGGTGTCGACGTCATCCGGGCGGCCTGGAAATCCGCCGATCCGGGCGGTTGGTGGCCCAGCCTCCGAGCCGGTCCGGTCGGCGCCGGGTCGGGACTCCCGGGCCGGAGATCCGAGTCGGGTACCCGGGAAACGCCTCCCTGCTGCGGCCGGAGTACCGTGGGAGGGGTCGGGGCGGCCGCGCGGCGCGCGCTGCTCGCAGGCATTCTGCCGAAGGACTCGACCGGGGGCCCGGTGCCTCCAGGAGGGATGCCGCCCGTGGCCGTTCGTGTTCCGGCCGCCCACTGCGCCGTGGTGCCGCACGGCACGAGGTGTCATGTGCGCGGCTGATGACTCCCAGCAGAGCCCGGTCGGAGCTGTCGGGAGGGTGACGGTGCCGATCCCGACGGACGGGCCGGGCGAGGTGCTGGTCGGCCTGCGCGGCGGGTCGGAGGCGTTCGCGGCTTGGTCCGCCGGGCCGATCGCGGTCAACACTCGGGTGGTCGTGGTCGACACGATCTCCGCCCGGTCGGTGCTGGTCGAGCCGCTGCCGCCCTGAGTCCGGGGGTCCCGCGGCCCTCGTCAATCTGTTGCAGGTCAGGTGGTTCGTCATGTTGTTCTGGCACGTGCCCGCGCCCAACGAGGCCATGCTCATCTCCGGCTCCAAGCGACAGTCGCAGGACACCCAGTTCCGGATCGTCACGGGCCACGGGAGCTTCGTCGTTCCCGTCAAGCAGAAGGCCCGCATGCTGTCCCTGGCCCTGCAGGAGTCGGAGATCGCCGAGGACTGCGTCACCCAGCAGGGAATCCGGCTCACCGTCCGCGCGGTCTGTGTCTTCAAGGTCGGCGATGACGCCGTGTCGATCGCCAACGCCGCCCGGCGCTTCCTGTCCGAGCAGAACCAGATGCAGGAACTGGTCGGACGGATCTTCGCGGGCCACCTACGCTCCATCGTCGGGGGGCTGACGGTGGAGCAGATCATCCGGGAGCGCAGCCGGGTCGCCCAGGAGGTCATGGCAGGCAGTCACGGCGAGATGGAGAAGCTCGGCATCGTGGTGGACGCCCTGCAGATCCAGGAGATCGAGGACACCACCGGCTACATCGACAACCTCGCCGCGCCGCACGCGGCGGCGGTGGCCAGTCAGGCCCGGATCGCCCAGGCCAGGGCCGACCAGGAGGCGAGCGAACGGGAGCAGCAGGCCGCCGCGCTCAAGGCCGAGTACGAGCGGGACACCGCGATCAAGCGGGCCGGCTTCCTCGCGGAGACCGAGCAGTCCAGGGCGCGCGCAGCCCAGGCCGGGCCGCTCGCCGAGGCACGAGCCACCCAGGAGGTCACCGAGGAACAGACCGCCCTCGCGCAGCGCAATGCGGCGCTCACGGCGCAGCGGCTGGAGGCGGAGGTGCGGCGCCCGGCCGACGCCGAGGCCTACCGGAAGCGGACGCTGGCCGAGGCGGACCGCGACCGGGTGAAGTTCGAGGCCGACGCCGGCGCCTACACGGAACGGACCCTGGCCCAGGCCCAGGCGGACGCCAACGCCGCCCGCGCGGCGTCGCTGCGGGACGGCAACCAGGAGCTGATCGCGGCCAACCGGATCGTGGAGGCCCTCCCCACGCTCGCCGACGCGGCGGCCCGGGGCTTGGCGGGCGCCGATCTGACCGTCCTGAACGGCACCGACGGGGTGAACCAGATCGCGGCCGGCATCGCCAGCCAGGGGCTGGCCATCCTACGATCCCTCCAGCACTCCGCGGCGCCCTCAGTGACCTCGACGGCTTCGACGACCGGCGCATCGGCCGCCGACCCGAACGTCAACGGCCGCTCCACGCCCCGGCTCCCCGACCGGAGCTGACCCGGACACTCCGCCGCGAGAGTCGTCGAGGCCGGCTCGCAGTGAGCCGGCCAGCTGGGCCGGTCAGCGCGGCCGCCCCGATGCCCGCTCCGATGCCCGCCCCGATGACGGTCTGTTCGTCGACGCGGTGAGGAAGTCCACGATGAGGCGCCCGAGCATGCGTGTGGATATAGGCCGGGCGACGCCGGGCGTCCGGCTTTCGCGCGGCGGGCAGAACGGGGGCGCCACCGAGCGGTGGCGCCCCCGTTCGCCTGCGGTCGGGGCACAGACCGAAGCAGTGACGGTGGGTCCGGGCGGGAAGCCGGCTGCGTCGTCCATGACGATGCCGGCCTGGTGGACCTGCGGGACGATCACCCCGGCCTGCGCGGGGGCGGACAAGAGGAGCGCGGCGCCGAGCTGCTGTTGCGAGCGGCCGCTCTGGCGTACTACGCCCACGACCTCGGCCAGATAAGGCAGTTGGCCGAAGCGGCACTGCGGCAGGGCTTCGACCCGCGGGCCGCACTGCTGCTCGGCACCGCCCTGGGCGCGCTCGGCCGCGAGCGCGTGAGTCCTGGGTCAGAGTTTGAACATGGCGGCGTAGGGCTGGGTGATGCGTTCCCGCCGCGATCCGAAGTCGACGAGTACCGCGATGTCGCTGTCGCCTTCCACGCCGATGGCCCGGCCGAGGCCGTACTGGTCGTGAGTGACGCGGTCGCCGACGGCGAAGTGCTTGCGCGGTGCTTCGATCCGGGCCTTGAAGGGGCTGGTGGGCAGGACGCGGCGGACTGCTGCAGATTTCGTCATTCCCTGCAGTATGCGCCGGAAATTGCGGGAGCGGGTCCTTCCGGTGCATTTCATTTCGGAGTTCGACAGGGATGTCGCGTGCGCTGTCCAACGGGCCCCCGGATGGCGCCGGCGGGCGTGGCGCCTCGCTGTTCGCGGCCAGGGCAGGCGCTCCGCGCCCGCTTCGGCCGCCCTCCCCTCCCTGGCGTCG
>NZ_JBIVVI010000740.1:0-4615 GCF_044757675.1 Kitasatospora sp. NPDC091257 | reverse complement strand
ATCAGGTTGGTCATCGCGCCGAAGACCGCGCCGATGCCGAGGCCGACGACCAGGTGCGCACCGCGTACGCCAGGGGCTGGCAGGTGCTCGCCCACGTCAACGGGGACGCCGCGATCGACCAGTTCATCGAGGCGGTCGGCACCGCCGCCCGGGAGGCCGGCCCCGGCGACCGGCGGACGGTGGCGATCCACGCCCAGACCGCCCGCAAGGAGCAGGTCGAGGCCTTCGACCACCTGGGCGTCATCCCGTCCTTCTTCTCCATGCACACCTACTACTGGGGCGACTGGTACCGCAAGACCGTCCTCGGACCGGAGCGGGCCGCCACCATCTCCCCCGCCCGCTGGGCCGTGGACCGGGGGATGATCTACACCTCGCACCACGACGCCCCGGTCGCCCTGCCCAACTCGATCGCCATCCTCTCCAGCCAGGTCACCCGCCGCACCCGCACCGACCAGGTCGTCCTCGGACCCGAGCAGTGCGTGTCGGCCCTCGACGCGGTCAAGTCCATCACCATCAACGCCGCCCACCAGTACTTCGAACAGGACCGCAAGGGCAGCATCGAGGTCGGCAAGCTCGCCGACCTGGTGATCCTCTCCGCGAACCCGCTGACGGTCCCGCCGGAGGAGATCAAGGACATCAAGGTCGCCGAGACCATCAAGGAGGGCACCACCGTCCACTCCGTCGCCGACGCGAACAGCGACGCGAACGCCGACGACCCCGTTCCCGGTCTCGAAGTCCCCACCGACTACCAGTGGCACGGCTGCTGCTGACGGCCCGTCCCGCGCCGCCGCCCCCGGACCTGCGGGCCCGGGGGCGGCAACGGGCGTGCCATCGATCTCCGACACGCTCGCGACGGCCGGGGCGCGGTCCGGCGCCGGTGCGTGGTCCGACGCCGGTGCGCTGCCCGCGCGGGGCCATCGCCACAACCGGAACCCCCCGACGCACGCTCTGCGGGGCGCACGGGAGCTCCGGCGGTCCCGGGTCGTCCCGGTCGTCCCGGTCGTCCCGGTCGTCCCGGTCGCGGCTCCTGCCGGGCGGCAGCGCCTGTTCGTCCGGTTGCGGGGACCACGGCGCCGGTGCTCTCCTGCTGGTGTCAGGCAGTGCGACGATCGGAGCCGATGTGTCGTCCCCCGTTGCCGTCCCGCCCCAGGAGGCCGCCGACCGGCTGGCCATCCGCCGACTGGTCGACGCCTACGCCCACTGTGCGGACCGCCGGGACGCCGGGGGGCAGATGGCCCTGTTCACCGAGGACAGCCGCTTCCTGGTCCACATGGACGCCACGGCCGCCGAACCGACCCAGGAGCTGCGCGGACGCGCCGCCCTCGCACCGGTCTTCGCCGACCTCAACCGGTACGGGGCCACCACCCACTTCAACGGCCAGAGCACCGTGACCCTCGACGGGGACCGGGCCGAGGGCGAGACCTACTGCCTGGCGCACCACGTCTCGTCCGGCGCGGACGACGAGCGCACGATCATGATCGCGTCCATCCGCTACCTCGACCGGTTCGTCAAGCAGGACGGCTGCTGGTTCTTCGCCGAGCGCCGGCTGCTGGTCGACTGGACCGAGACCCGGCCCTGCAAGCCCTGACGCCCTGACACCCCGGGCGACAATCCGATTGCCTTCACGGAAGGGGACGTGCGATGACCACCGACGCGGAGGCCGTGGTCCGGGCCGCCTACCACGCGGCCGAGGGCGACGTCCTCGACGTGCAGGGCTTCATCGACCTGTTCACCGAGGACGGGGTGTTCAACAACGTCGTCGCGGGCGAGAGCTACCGCGGCGAGCACCTCGGCGACCAGGTCGCCTTCATGGGCGCCCTGGCGCCCGACATCCACCGCGAACTCCACCGGGTCCACGTCATGGGCGACGTGGTCGCCGTCGAGCTGACGATCGAGGGCACCGTCACCGGCCCCTTCGAGACGCCCGCCGGCACCGTGCGGGCCACCGGCGCCCGGCTCGGCATCCCCACCGCCGACTTCTGGTACGTCCAGAACGGGAAGGTCAAGGAATTCAACTGCTACGTCGGGCTCAGCGTCATGCTCGCCCAGCTGGGCGTGCACCCCGACTTCGCCTCCGCCGTCACAACCCCCTGACCACCTCCGGAAGCACGGGTACGGCGCCCGACCGCCGGCAGCCGAGCACGCCGAAGCCGTCGCCACGCCACGCCACGCCAGCCGCGACAAATGTTGATTCTTCAACTATAGTCAGGGGCGCCAACCAGGCGATCCGACCGCACGAGGAGGAACCATGGAGCAGTCCGTCACCGACAACACCGAGAAGTCCCGGTTCGAGATCCAGGACGACGGCGAACTCGCCGGCTTCGCCGAGTACCACCGCTCCGGCCACGAGATCGCCTTCATCCACACCGAGATCGACCCCCGCTTCGAAGGCCGCGGCCTCGGCAGCCGCCTGGCCCGCGCCGCCCTGGACGCCGCACGCGACCAGCAGCTCGCCGTCCTCCCCTACTGCCCCTTCATCCGCGGCTGGATCACCAAGCACCCCGAGTACGCCGACCTCGTCCCCGCCACCCACCGCGCCCGGTTCGGCCTCTGAACCCCGAGGCCGAAGGCGCCGGGCGGTCTGCGGGACCCCGACCGCGGCCCGCCCTGATCAGCGGTGGCGCCGCTCCACCGCCTCGCACTCCGCTGGGGGCCCACGACGGCGCGTCCTCGCAGGCGTGACCGCTCACCGGGGCAACGGCCCGTCCCCGGTGAGGAATCCGCCGCCGGGGCCGTCCCCGGGCAGGGCGGTCGGACCCGTCGCGCGACCCCGCCCGGGAGCGGGGAACCCTGGGCCGCCGCGCCGAACCGCCCCGCCGCCCGGCTGCGGACCTATGCCGATCCGGTCTCCTCGTCCGCGCGGGACCCCGCACCCACGACGTACTCCCACGCGACTCTGCCCGGGGCGTTGCCGGTGCTCGGGCACCTGCCCGCACTGGTACGGGATCCGACGGGGCTCCTGGGGCGGCCGTCCCGGTACGGCGACCTGGTGGAGGTCCGGCTGGGACCGAACCGGACGATGGTGCCCTGCCACCCGGAACTGCTGCGGCAGGTCCACGCGGACGACCGGACCTTCGACAAGGGCGGAGCGGTCCACCGGCGCTTCCGCCGGGTCCTCGGCAACGGGCCGGCCACCTGTGCGCACGCCGACCATCGACGCCAACGGCGGCTGCTGCAGCCGGAGTTCCGGCCAGAGCGGCTGGCCGGGTACGCCACCGTGATGACCCGCGAGGCGGCGCAGCCGGCCGCCTCCTGGCGGGACGGCGAGGTGGTCGAGGTCTTCCCCGCGTGCTACCGGTTCACCCTGCGGGTGGTGGCGCGCAGCCTGTTGGGCACCGAGGCGCCGGACGCGCTGGCCGACCGTCTGCAGCACGCCTTCGAGACCGCGTTGGCCGGCGCGTTGCGGCGGGTGCCGATGCTGCCCACGGGCGCCGGCTACCACGCGGCGGTACGCACCCTGCGGCGGACGGTGGCCGAGCTCGTACGCGACCGCCGGGCCGACGGTACCGGGCACACCGATCTGCTGGCCGGGCTGCTGGCGGCCCGGGACGAGGACGGCTCCACGCTCTCCGACACAGAGCTGCACGACCAGGTGGTCACGCTGCTCCTGCCGGCTCGGAGACCACCGCCTCCCGACTCTCCTGGACACTGCGCCTGCTGACGACGCATCCGCAGGTGCTGGCCACCCTGCGGGCGGAACTCGACGCGGTGCTGCCCGGCGGCCGCCCGGCCGAGTGGGCCGACCTGCCGTTCCTGCCCTGCACGGCCCGGGTGTTGACCGAGGCGCTGCGTCTCCGTCCCCCCGGCTGGGTGCTGCTGCGCACCTGTACCCGCGAGACCGATCTGGGAGGGCGCACCCCTGCCGCGTGGCAGCCAGGTGCTGCTCAGCTCCTACGTGGCCCACCACAACCCGTCGATCTTCGCGGAACCCGCCCGCCGCCGACCGGTCCGGCCCGCTCCCCCGGGCAGCGTTCCGTACGGGTTCTCGACCCGTGAACAGCGGACCGTCAACCCGTGCCCGCCACCCACTCGATCAGGTTGCGTTCACCGGCGGCGCGGGACAGCGGGCGGTGGAGTACGGAAGTCTCAGGGCTCCCCTGCCCGGGGCACGCCGCGCGGCGACGGCCGGCCGTGGCGGCCCGAGACCGGATTGGTGGCATGACCGTTCAGGACACTCCGAGTGCCGGGACCGCCCGGCGGGGCGAATTCGCCGAGCTGTACCGGCGCGTGGCCCAGGCCGGTCTGCTGCGTCGGCGCCCGCTCTACTACGCGTGCCGGAGCGCGGGGCTGTTCGCCGCGCTGGCGGGGCTGCTGGCCTGGTTCGTCGCGCTCGGCGCAAGCTGGTGGCAGCTCGGCCTCGCACCGCTGTTCGCCCTCGTACTGGGCCAGTTGGCGCTGCTCGGCCATGACGTCGCGCACCGCGCGGTGTTCGCCGACCGTCGGACGACCGACCTGGTGGGCATCGTGCTGGGGAACCTGGTGGTCGGCATGAGCTACGGCTGGTGGGTCGACGACCACAACCGGCACCACGCCCACCCGAACCACGAGGGCCGCGACCCGGCCGCCGATGCCATCCTCTTCGCCAGAACCGCCGAACAGGCCGACCGGGCAAGGG
>NZ_JBIVVI010000739.1:0-4620 GCF_044757675.1 Kitasatospora sp. NPDC091257 | reverse complement strand
CCCCAGGGGTGCGCCACCCGCCACTCGCCGCCCGCCCCGCCCCCTGGCCGCCGTCCCGGCTGCGCTGGCCGGCCGGAGTCGTGAACCGTGAGCCGGGAGCCGGGAGCCGGGAGCCGGGAGCCGGTGAGATGATCTCAGATCCGGGATAGCATCGCGAATATGGGAATCGACACGGCCGCCGACGAGCGGCTGGCGCAACGGCTCGCCGAGCTGAGGCTGGAACGCGGATGGACCCTGGAGGAGTTGGCGCGGCTGGCGGACGTCAGCCGCTCGACGCTGTCCCGGGTGGAACGGGCGGAGGTCAGTCCGACGGCCGCGCTGCTCGGTCGGCTGTGCGCCGTGTACGGGCGGACCATGTCGCGGCTGCTCGCCGAGGTGGAGTCCGGCCCGGCCCGGCTGGTGCGGGCCGGGGAGCAGCAGGTCTGGCGGGACGGGACGACCGGGTTCGTCCGCCGGTCGGTCTCGCCGCCGCACGGCTCGCTGCGGGCGGAGATCATCGAGGGCCGGCTGCCGGCCGGCGCGGACATCGCCTACGACCGCGCCTGTACGCCAGGCCGGGAGCACCACCTGTGGCTGTTCGAGGGGAACCTGGAGCTGACCGTGGACGGCGAGCCGCAGCCGCTCGGCCCCGGCGACTGCCTGCGCCACGTCGGCGTCACCAGCCGCTTCCGCAGCCTCGGCCCGGGCGAGGCCCGATACGCGCTGGTGGTGGTCGAGCCGTGAGCGCCGCCGCCGACCCGATAGCCGGGGAGCCCGGGAAGCCCGAGGACAGCGGGGAGGCCGAGGACGGCAGGAAGCCCGGAGGATCCGGAAAGCCCAAGGAGCGCTTCGACGCCGCCGGGCGCCGGATCCTGCTGGTCTGCGTCGCGGGCGGCTTCACCACGCTGCTCGACCAGTCCGTCCTCAACACCTCCATCCCCGCCCTGCGCGAGACCCTGCACGCCGGGCCCGCCGACCTCCAGTGGATCGTCGCCGGCTACTCGCTGGCCTTCGGCCTCGCGCTGATCCCCGGCGGGCGGCTGGGCGACGTCAAGGGCCGCAAGTGGTTCTTCGTCACCGGCCTCGCCCTGTTCACCCTGGTCAGCCTGGTCTCCGCGACCGCCACCGAGCCCGGGGTGCTGATCGCCGCCCGGCTGCTCCAGGGCGCGGGCGCCGGCCTGGTCAACTCCCAGATGATCGGCACCCTCCAGGACGTCTTCGACGGCCAGCTGCGGGCCCGCGCCCTCGGCATGTACGCCGTCACCGGCGGCCTCGCCTTCGCGCTCGGCCCGCCGATCGGCGGCGCCGTGCTGGCCCTGGCCGGCCCCGAGAACGGCTGGCGGCTGACCTTCCTGCTCAACGTCCCCTTCGGCCTGGCCACCGTCGCCCTGGCGGCCCGCCACCTGCCGAAGCCCCGCCCCAGCGCGCGCGACGCCAACCTCGACCTCCTCGGCCTGCTGCTGGTCGGGGCGCTCACCCTCGCCCTGATGCTGCCCTTCGTCCGGCCGCCCGGCTGGACCGGCTGGCTCGCCTTCGCGGCCACCGCCCTGCTGCTGCTCGGCGCGCTCGCCTGGTGGCAGCGCCGCTACGCCCGGGCCGGCGGCCGGCCGCTGATCCACCCGGCCCTCACCCGCTCCGCGCCGTACGCGCTCGGGACGGCCACCGCGATGGCCCAGTTCGGCTCCTCGCTCGCGGCCTCGCTGGTCCTGACCATGTTCCTGCAGGACGGCCTCGGCCTGTCCCCGATGGGCGCCGCGCTGGTCGCGCTGCCCTCCGCCGTGGCCATGGGCACGGCCTCCGCGCTCGCCTGGCGGGTCGTCCAGCGCTACGGCCGGCGCACCGTCACCGCCGGGATGGTCGGCTCGGCGCTCGCCATGCTGCTCAGCGGGCTGCTCGCGCACTGGGCGCCCGCCGCCGTCCTGCCCTGGCTGCTGGCGCTGCTGCAACTGCTCGGCGGCGCCGCGGTCGGACTGATGGGCTCCACCAACCAGGCGTTCGTGCTGCGCCACGCGCCCGCCGAGGCGGCCGGGGTGAGCGGGGCGATCCTGCAGATGGCGCAGCGGATCGCGGCGGCCGTCGCGATCTCGGCCCTGTCCGGCGTCTACCTGCGGGAGACCGCCGGCGGCGGCGGGCACCGCTCGGCCTTCCTGACGGCGAGCACGGTGTGCGCCGCGGTGGCCGGACTCGCCGTCCTCGCCTCGGTGCTCGCCGGCCGCGCCGCGGCCCGCGAGCAGCGCGAGGGCGAGCGGGTCGCGATCCGCCGAGGGCGAACGCCGGTCCGCTAGCCGGTGGTCCGTGCGTACCGTGGCGGGCATGACCGACGCCGTACGGAACCGGACCGTGGACCTGCCCGGGGTGACGCTCGCCTACCGGGAGAGCGGACGCCCCGGCGGCCCTCCCCTCGTCCTGCTGCACGCCCTCGGCGAACGCGCCGCCGACTGGGCACCCGTCCTGCCCGGGCTCGCCCCCGGCCACCACGTGTACGCGCTCGACCTGCGCGGCCACGGCGGCAGCTCCCGCACCGCCGCCTACTCGCTGGAGGCGATGCGGGACGACGTGCTGGCCTTCCTCGACGCCCTCGGACTCGCCCGCGTCGACCTGGTCGGCCACTCGATGGGCGGCGCCGTCGCCTACCTGCTCGCCCAGGCCGCGCCGGAGCGGATCGACCGGCTGGTCCTGGAGGACATCCCCGCGCTGTACCCGCGCCCGGCGAGCGGGCTGCCCGAGGATCCGGACCCGGACGTGCACTTCGACTGGGCGATGGTCCGGGCCGTCAGGGCCCAGCTCGACGACCCCGACCCGGCCTGGCGGGCGGGGCTGGCGAGGATCACGGCCCGCACCCTGGCGGTGGCCGGCGGCCCGGCCAGCCACATCCCGCAGGAGCGGATCGCCGAACTCGCCCGGCTGATCCCGGACTGCCGCCTGGTCACCGTCGAGGCCGGGCACCTGGTGCACGGTGCCCGGCCCGCCGAGTTCGTCGCCGCGGTGGCGCCGTTCCTGGCCCGCTGAGCCGCCGGCCCGGTGAGCCGCCGGCCCGGTGAGCCGCGAGGCCGCGGCCGGGCGGGTCAGACGCCGTGCTCGACGGGCAGCCGCCCGTTGCGCACCGCCGTCAGCAGGTCGGCGTGGTCGGCCTCGGTGCGGTCCGCGTAGGCGACCGCGAAGGCGGCGACCGCCTCGTCCAGCGTCTCGCCCTTGCCGCAGTACCCGGCCAGCAGGCCCGGGTCGGCGGTGTGGGAGTGCGCCCGGGCCAGCAGGGCGCCGGTGATCCGGGCGTAGTCGTCCAGCTGGGACGGCCGCAGGGCGGCCGGGTCGACGCTGCCCTTGCGGTTGCGGAACTGCCGCACCTGGTAGGGGAGTCCGTCGACCGTGGTCCAGCCCAGCAGGGTGTCGCTCACCACCTGCATGTGCTTCTGCCCGAGCACCACCCGGCGGCCCTCGTGCCCGTCCGGCACGGACCGCGGCCCGGCCGGCAGGTACGGCAAAAGCGCGGAGGGACGCGCCTCCTTCACCTGCAGCACCAGCGGCTGGTCCCGGTGGTCGGTGAGCAGCACCACGTACGAGCGGGTGCCCACGCTGCCGGTGCCCACCACCCGGAACGCCACGTCCTGCACCCGGTAGCGGGACAGCAGGGTGCGCACCTCGGCCGGCACCGTCTCGACGTACGGGCCGAGCGCGTGCGCGACGGCGCGGGCGGTCGCGTCGGTCACCTCGGTGAGCACCGGGGGAGCGGCCGTGAAGCGCCAACCGCCGTCCGCGGTACGGGCGGTGCTGCGGGCGGCGAACCGCGCGCTGGTGTTGCCGAGCGCCTTCGCGCCGACCTTGCGCAGCACCTCGGCGAGGTCGTGCGCCTCGGCGAAGGAGACCAGCTGCTCGTCCGCGATGGCGTTCCAGGCGTCCAGCCCGGGGAGTTTGGCGAGCGTGCGCACCGTCCGGCGGTAGGAGCCGGCCGCGTGCTGGGCGGCCTCGCGCGCGGTGCTCTCGCTCGCCCCGGCCTCGCGGGCGGCCAGCACCAGGCTGGCGGCCAGCCGCTTGAGGTCCCACTCCCAGGGGCCGGGGACGGTCTCGTCGAAGTCGTTGATGTCCAGCACGATCTGGCCGCGGGCGTCGCCGTACAGACCGAAGTTGGCGGCGTGCGCGTCCCCGCACAGCTGCGCGCCGACCCCGGTCACCGGGGTGCCCGCGAGGTCGGCGGCCATCAGCCCGGCCGACCCGCGCAGGAACGCGAACGGGCTCGCGGCCATCCGGCCGACCCGGATCGGTACCAGCCGGGCTATTCGGCCCGTGTTGGAGGTCTCCAGCGCGGACACGGCGGTCGGCCGGTCGGGCGCGGGCGCGAACTCCGCGTGCCGCTCCCGGGGCAACGTTGCCCGCAACTCCTTGCCGCGCTCCCGCGCCCTCCCGTCCTGCGCCGGGGCGAACCCGGCCACCGCGAACCCGCGCCGGGTCCGCTCGTCCCGCCCCGCCGCCGGCCCCGACCGATCCTCGGCCGCCTCGGCCCCACCCACGTGCGCCACGTGTCCCGCCCGTCCCTTCCGGTCCTCATCCCGCCCGCGACCTGCGCGGACGTTCGTCGGGGGGAGTGACGTGCGGCGTCGCGCGGTGGTTCCGGGGGAAGGGGGTCCGGTTGCGGGTCGCGTCGAT
>NZ_JBIVVI010000738.1:0-4634 GCF_044757675.1 Kitasatospora sp. NPDC091257 | reverse complement strand
GGGGGCTCGCCTCCGGGACCCTGCCAATCGCGCCAGTAATCACTGGCATGGTTGGCAGGGTAGCCCTTGCTGACACCGGATGGAAGAAGCACGACGGCTCCGGTTCGGGGAACCTTCCGGGCCGGCGGTCCTATGCTGATCGCCGTGGACAAGGTCAGAGCTGCTGCGGGCGACAGAAAACGCGAGTACCGGGTGGAGGAACTGGCCGAGGCCGCCGGCATCACCACCCGCACCCTGCGCTTCTACCGCGAGCGCAAACTGCTTCAGCCACCCCGCAGGGAGGGCCGCATCGCCTGGTACGGCGAGGAGCACCTGGCCCGGCTGCGGATGATCGGTGAACTGCTCGAACGCGGCCACACCCTGGGTGGCATCGCCGAGCTGATCGGTGCCGGCGAGAGCGGGCGGGACGTCGCCGAGCTGATCGGACTGGAGGCGGCGATCGTCGCGCCCTGGTCCGACGAGACCCCGGTGCGCCTGGACTGGGACGAACTGAAGACCGTGTTCGGCGACCAGCTCACCGAGGAGAACACCGCCGAGTCGATCGCCCAGGGCTACATCACCGTCGAGGAGGACGGCATCACCCACGTCAGCCGCCGGCTGATGGACGCCACCACCGAGCTCGTGGCGGAGGGGGTGCCGCTCTCGGCCGTGCTGGAGGCCAGCCGGCGCACCCAGGAGCACGTGGACGCCATCGCCGAGATCTTCATCGAGGTGGTCAGCGAGCACCTGCTCAGCGCGCTGGCCGCCGACGCCCCGCTGCCGCCCGGAGCGGCGGCCCGGCTCACCGAGCGCATCCTGCGCGTCCGGCCGCTGGCGCGTACGGTCGCGGACGCCCAGTTCGCCCTCGCGATGGACCGTCGGGTGCACGTCGAGTACACCGAACTCCTGCGCCAGCGACGGGAGAACGGCTCCGAGGCGTAACCGGGCCACTGTCCGGGCAGGGATCCCCGCGTCCCGCCCGCACGTTGGAGGTACCGCCGATGCCCCGACCGCTCAGCCGCCGAGCCGCCCTCGGCCTCGCCGCCGGGCTCGCCCCCGGGGTCGTGCTCACCGCCTGCGGGTCCGGCTCCCCGGCGCCGGGTGCCGGCTCGGCGGGCTCGACCGGTTCGACCGGTTCGACCGGTTCGACCGGCGGCGGCTCGGCAGGCGGAACGCGGACGGTCCGGCACGCGCGAGGCGAGAGCACCGTGCCGGCGCGGGCGAGCCGGGTGGTGGTCCTGGACACCGACGCGCTGGACTCGGTGGTCACCCTCGGCCTCAGCCCGGTCGGCGCCACCACCGTCACCGCGGGCGCCCCCTTCCCCGCCTACCTGCCGGCGGAGCGGCTGTCCGGGACGAAGCCCGTCGGGGCGATCGGCCAGCCCGGCCTGGAGACGATCGCGGCACTGCGGCCGGACCTCATCCTGAGCAACCAGGTCCGCGACGACAAGCGCTACGACGAGCTCTCGAAGATCGCGCCGACGGTGCTCTCCAGGACCACCGGCCCGACCTGGAAGGAGAACGTCCGGCTGCACGCCGAGGCACTGGGCCGCCAGACCGAGGCCGAGGCCGCGGACGCGGCGTACCGGACCAGGCTGCGGGACCTCGTGACCGCACTCGGCGGGCCGGCCAGGGCGGCGGCCACCCGGGTCGAGATGGCCCGCTTCCTGGCGGGCGCACCGACCAGGCTCTACCTCAACGACACCTTCGTCGGCTCGCTGTTCAAGGACCTCGGGCTCGGCCGGCCCGCCAACCAGGACAAGCCCGGCTTCTCGATGGAGATCAGCCCCGAGCAGGTGGACCAGGCGGCGGCCGACGTCATCTTCTACTCCGTGTACGGGGACGCGGCCAAGTCGGACCGGGGAAGGATCACCGAGGGCGCGCTCTGGAAGAGCCTGGACGCCGTACGCAGCGGGCGGGTGTTCGACGTGGACGACAGCCTGTGGATGCTCGGCATCGGCTACACCGGGGCCGGGCTGATCCTGGACGAGATCCGCAGGGACCTGGCGCCGGCGGGCGGGTGACGGACGACAGATGCCTGATGACGGATAACAGATGATGAAATCTGTCATTCGTTATCCGTCGCCGGTCATCCGTCGCCCGTCACCCGTCACCCGTCACCCGCCATCCACCCGCCGCCCGGGCGGTCACCACTGCCCGTACCGCTCCGGCCGCAGCCGCCCGGTGCATGCGAGGAAGGCCACGAACCCGCCGAGGACTATCCAGCCGGGCCAGCCGGCCAGCGACATGGTGAGCGGGTCCAGCTCGGCGCCCGGGGCGGCGAACTCCCGCACCATCGACACGCTCATGCTGCTCGCGAAGGCGTGCGCCAGCACCGCCGGGACCACCGACCCCGAACGCAGCCTCAGCCAGGTGAAGACCGGCAGGACGAGCACACAGCTCACCGTCAGCGCGGGCACCGCCAGGTACCAGGGCCGCCCCGGGTACTGGCCGCCCATCAGCAGCGTCGGCAGGTGCCAGAGCGCGAAGGCCGTTCCGGTGAGCACGTACGCCCGCACCAAGGCCGCCGTACCGCCACCGCCTCCGCCCTCGCCCCGGCCGAGTCGCAGCAACCGGGGGAAGAGGAAGCCCTGCCAGCCGATCTCCTCACCGAAGAACAGCGGCAGCGACAGCACCATCCCGATCGAGCCCTGGAGCGCCCACGATCCGATCCGCCCGGCGTCCAGCGATCCGAAGCCGGCGAACGGGTAGCCGCCCGCCACCGCACCGAGCACCAGCGTCGCGGCCGTCAGTCCGCCGAGCACCCCGAGCGGCAGCAGACAGGCCCGGACCGCGCGGGCCCGCGGTCGGGGCCACCGCAGCGCGAGCGCCTCCCGCACCCCGCCGCCGCGCTCGACGAAGCGGACCACGAGCAGGGCCGCCAGTGCCGGGGCCAGCATGGCGGCCCCGATGCAGAGTTGTTCCAGGGCGCCGACCTCCTCACGGGCGTCGGCGCGCCGGTAGCCGCCGGCGAGCAGTGGTGTCATGGCCGCCCACATCCCGGCGTAGGCGAGCACCAGGTAGACCAGCAGGCCGCGCCATCGGACGGCGCTCGGCGGGTTTTGCTTCAGTAGCGTCATGCCGGGGACGCTACGGGCCCGGGGGTTCGCCCCGGAACCAAGTTCACTGCCGTTACCGAGGGTTGTCCACTACCACCGCGATGGTCGAGTTTTCTGGGTGTACGGAGGCCCGGTGGAGGTGCTACTTCGCGCCCCGCGCTCCGCCGCCCGCCACCGGCCGTTCCGCGAACCTCCTCCGAAGCTGCACGAGAAGGAAAATTGACGTATCGTCAGGCGCCATACAGCGGGAGCGACGGTGGTCCGCTCACCGTCGCTCCCGCCGTACTCCCCCGCCGTACTCCCCCGCCGGCCGGCACCCACGGCCCGGCGGGGCCTCGACTCCTTCCCGGGCCCGGGCCTGATCGGTCCAGGCCCGGGCCGGCCCGGTTCCGACCCGGTTCCGGGCTCGGCTCATGCCCGAGGTCTCACCGGAACCGGCGCCGGACTCGGCTCAGTTGACGTTGACGGCCGTCCAGGTGGCGGCGACGGCGTTGTACTCCGCGCTGCCCGATCCGTACAGGTCCGCCGCCGCGCTGAGGGTGCCCGCCCGGGCGCCCGCGTAGTCGGTGGTCGAGGTGAAGTAGGTGGTCAGCGCGCGGTACCAGATCTGCGCGGCCTTGTCCCGCCCGATGCCCGCGAGCGTGGAGTTGTCGTACGTCGGGCTGTTGTAGCTGAACCCGTTGACCGTCTTCGCGCCGCTGCCCTCGGACAGCAGGTAGAAGAAGTGGTTCGCCACTCCGGACGAGTAGTGCACGTCCAGGTTGCCGACGTTCGCGTCCCAGTAGTCCGCCGAGGCGCCGTCCTTGCTCGGCTGGTCCATGTAGCGCAGCGGGCTGCCGTCGCCGCGCAGGTTGATCAGCTCGCCGATCCAGTAGTTCGGCGGGTTGGAGGGCAGGTTGGCGTACCACTCGACCATCGTGCCCATGATGTCCGAGGTGGCCTCGTTGAGGCCGCCGGACTCACCGGAGTAGTTGAGGTTGGCGGTCGCGGCGGTGACGCCGTGGCTCATCTCGTGCCCGGCCACGTCGATCTCGGTGAGCGGCGCGGTGTCGTTGTTGCCGTCGCCGTACGACATGCAGAAGCAGCTGTCGTCCCAGAAGGCGTTGACGTAGTTGGAGCCGTAGTGCACCCGGCTCAGGGCGCCGACGCCGTCGTTGCGGATGCCGCTGCGGCCGAAGGTGTTCTTGTAGAAGTCCCAGGTGGTGGCGGCGCCGAACTGGGCGTCCACGGCGGCGGATTCGCGGCTGTTGACCGTTCCGTCGCCGAAGTTGTTGCTGGTGTTGGCGAACAGCGATCCGGTTCCGTCGGTGCCGCCGTTGAGGTCGCTGGTGGACTGGTCGCCGCGGCTCGCGTCCTTGAGCGAGTAGCTCGAACCGCTCTGGGTGGTGGTCAGCGGGACCTGGCCGACGAAGACGCCGTTGCCGGTGCCGGCCGCGGTCTCGATCGTCTCGTGCGTGGCGAGGACCCGGCCGTCGGCGGCGTCGGTGACGAGGATCTGGCGGCTCGGGGTGCCGTCGGCGCGCAGGCCCTCGACCGTGGTGCGGTACGCCAGGCGCGGGGTGCCGTCGGTGGCCCAGACCACCAGCTCGGCCTGAC
>NZ_JBIVVI010000737.1:0-4636 GCF_044757675.1 Kitasatospora sp. NPDC091257 | reverse complement strand
GGGAGCTGCCCCCGGGGGCAGCGGTCCGCCGGCCCGGGCCGGTTCAACGGCCACCGACCGGGCCGGTGCTGTCCCGGACGACGAGCTCGGGGCGCAGCAACTGGATCGAGTTGGCCGGGCTGCCGGAGCGGGTGAGGGCGCGCAGCAGCAGTTCGACCGCTTCCCGGGCCATCTCCCGCTTGGGGATGGCCACGCTGGTGAGCGCCGGTCGGGCCACGCCGACCTCCGGGTTGTCGTCGTGCCCGACGATCGACAGGTCGTGGGGCACGGAGCGGCCCGCTTCCCGGGCGGCCTCCAGCGCCCCCAGGGCGAGGACGTCGTGGGTGGCGAAGAGCGCGGTGATCGTCGGGTCCGCGGTGAGCGCCGCCGTCGCCGCGGCGAAGCCGCCCGCGGGGGTGGGTTCGCGCGCGGTGTGGACGGCGTGGTCGGGGACGGTCAGGCCGTCGCCGGCGAAGGCGCGCCGGAAGCCCGCCACCCGCGGGGCGTGGTCGGGACTGGCGAGCACCGCGACGCGCTCGTGCCCGAGTTCGCGCAGGTGGCGCCCGGCCAGGTGGCCGGCCCGCTCGTAGTCGATGGTGACCACGGGGAAGCGGTCGGGGGCGTCGGTCTCCCAGGCGCACAGGGCGACCGGGAAGGAGGCCTCGGCCAGCAGCGGCAGGTGGTCGATCAGGTCCCGGTCGCCGGCGATCAGCAGCGCGTCCACCGAGCGGCTGGTCAGGCTCGCCAGGTGACGCTTGGCGCGCTCGCCGTCGAGCCGGGTGGTGCAGAGCAGCAGGTGGTAGCCGTTCGCGTCGAGGACGTCCTCGACCTCCTCGACGATGTCGGGGTAGAAGGAGCCCGTCACCGTGGGGACCAACAGGCCCACCGTCCGGGTGGCGCCGGTGGCCAGGGAGCGCGCGACCAGGTTGGGGGTGTACCCCAGTTCCCCGATCGCGGCGCGCACGCGGGCCGCCGTCGCCGGGCTCACGGCCCCCCGTCCCCGGATGACGTTGGAGACGGTCTGCTTCGTGACCCCGGCGCGCTCGGCCACGTCCTGCATCGTCACCATGACTGGATCCTTCGACTTTACCGGTCAACTTGCTTTCGGTGAAAGGTAGGGCACCGGTGAAGGGGCGTCAAGGTCGATCAAACCCCAGCTCCGGTCGGCAACTTGAGAGTCCCTTGCGCAATCGGTGTCGAAGCGACGCAGTCCGGGGCAGGTTTTTGCAAGGACTCTTGATTTACCGGTCAACCCGACCGTATCGTCCCAGCCATCCAGCCGCTCCCCGTCCTCGGGCCCCGGCTGACGACACGTCCGCGCGGCATCTCGCGCCTCCGAGAGGAACCACCCATGGGGAGAACGACCATGCCCGCCGCCCGCATCATCGGGGCGGCCACCGCCGTCGCCCTCGCGCTCGGAGCGAGCGCCTGCGGCAGCGGCTCGGAGGGCGGCGCGAAGGCCGCCGGCAGCTTCACCTACTGGTCGATGTGGCGCGCCGACGAGCCGCAGGCCAAGGTGCTGAAGGCCGCGATCGACGACTTCACCGCCGCCACCGGCGCCAAGGTGGACGTCACCTGGGCGGGCCGGGACATCGCCAAGAAGATCGGCCCGGCGATCGCCGCCAACCGGGCCCCGGACCTGTGGGACGAGTCCGACGACAAGGTCTACGGCACCACCGCCGCGGCCGGCCAGGCACTGGACCTCTCGCCGGTGCTGCAACTGCAGGTGCCCGAGGAGAACGTCCCGGTCTCCCAGGTCGTCCCGGCCAAGTACTTCGACATGCTGCCGAAGGACCCGTCCGGCTCCAACCACTACGTGATCCCGTACGAGGTCGTCACCAACGCCATGTTCTACAACGCGGCCGACCCGGCGATCGCCGCCGCCATGCCCAGTCCGCCCACCGACTGGGCCGGACTGCTCAAGGTCTGCGACGCGCTGAAGACGGCCGGGAAGGCGTGCATCGCCTCCGAGGGCGAGGACCCCTGGAGCAACGCGCTGTACTTCGACTACCTGCTCAACGGGGCGGGGGTGAACGTCGCGCAGCTCGCCGCCGACAAGTCCGGCGCGAGCTGGGACGATCCGGCGGTCCTCGCCGCGGCGCAGCAGGTGGAGCAGCTGGTGAAGGGCGGCCACCTGATCGAGGGCTACGACGCCACCAAGTACCCCGCGCAGGAGACCAACTGGGCGGGCGGCAAGGCCGCCTTCTACATGGACGGCAACTACGTCACCGCCGAGGTGGCCAAGCAGGTCCCGGCCGGCTGGAGGACGGCGTCGATGCTGCCGCCCACCGCGAAGACCCCGGACGCGAGCCTGTTCGGCTTCGCGATCCCCAAGCGGGCCAGGAACGCCGCCGCCGCACAGAAGTTCATCGCCTTCTTCCTGCAGAAGAAGCACCTGTCCGGGATCTCCACCACCGCGCTCAACCTCACCCCGCGCAGCGACATCCCGGCCCCCGCCGAACTGGCCGACGTCCAGAAGGCCCTGGAGGCCCCGACCGTGCGCCTCGGCTTCGACGGGGTGGCCGGCAGCTGGCTGCCCAAGGTCCTGAACGAGAACTACCTGGACTTCTGGCACGGCAAAACCACGGCCGACCGGTTCGTCGCCACGTGCAAGGCCGACCAGGTCACCTACTGGCAGACCCAGGGCTGACGGTGGCGACGACGATCGACAACCCGCCCCGGACGGACGCCGCCCCGGGCCGGTCCGAGCGCGCCGCCCGCTCCGGCGTCGGCCCGCTGGAGCGCCAGCGCCGCCGGGTGTTCTGGCCCTTCACCGCGCCCGCGCTGATCGTGTACGCGGTGCTGTTCGTCGCCCCGGTCGGCTACGCCCTGTGGACCAGCCTGTACACGTGGGACGGCATGGGCGAGATGGAGTGGCGCGGCCCGCGGAACTACCTCCTGCTGTTCCAGGACCCGAGGTTTCGCACCTCGCTGTTCAACACGCTCGAACTGATGGTCGTCGGAGGCACGATCACCTTCGTGCTCAGCTTCGCGCTGACCCTGGTGCTGCGCGAGATGCGGGCCAGGCTGTTCGCCCGGTCGGTGCTGTTCTTCCCCTCGCTGGTCAACGGCATGGTCTTCGGCATCGCCGCCGGGTTCCTGTTCTCGCCCACCGGCCCGGTCAACCAGGCGCTGAAGCTCTTCGGGGTGACCACACCGCCCAAGTGGCTGTCGACGGACAACCTGCTCCCGATGGTCCTGGGCACCCTGGTCTGGACGGCGACCGGCTACTACACCTCCATCATCATGGCGGCGGTCGACCAGATCCCCGACTACCTCTACGAGGCGGCCGAACTCGACGGCGCCGGCGCCTTCCAGCGCTTCCGGCACATCACCCTGCCGTGCGCCTGGGACGTCATCGCGGTCTGCGCGGTGCTGTGGACCGTCAGCTCGGTGAAGATCTTCGAGCTGATCCTGCTCTACGGCGGCAGCACCAACGCCTATCCGCCGGTGAGCAGTTGGAACACCGCCGTGTACGTATACGCCGAGGCCTTCCCGCAGGGCACCGTCCCCCGGCTGGGCACGGCCACCGCCGCCGCGATCGTCAGCCTGGCCATGGTCACCCTGATCACCGTCGTGCTGCGCCGCCTGCTGCGCCGCGAACCGATCGAGTACTGACCCGTCGCGTCCCGGCCCCCCCGCACCCAACCGGAAAGGTCCCTCCCGTGCGACGCAGTAACCGACCCACCGGACTCGCGAGCAGGATCGGCACGGCCGCCGTCTGGATCGTCGTCGCCGCCGACCTGCTGCTGGTCCTGTGGATCCTGCTGACCTCGCTGCGCAGCGGCCCCGACATCCTGCGGCACGGCTTCGGCCTGCCGACCAGCCCGGACACCGGCAACTACACCACCGCGCTCGACGAGGGCGGCTTCGCGCGGGCGGCCCTCAACAGCGTGCTCACCGCCGGCCTCTCCTCCGTGGTCGCCGTCGCCCTCGCCGCCCCCTGCGCCTACGCCCTCGCCCGGCGCCGCTCGCGGACCTCCTCGGCACTGACGATGAGCTTCGCCATGGGCCTCGGCGTGCCCGGCCAGGTCCTGGTGGTGCCGCTGTTCATCGGCCTGTCCCGGGTGGACCTGACCGACAGCGACCTCGGCCTCGGACTGGTCTACGTCGGCCTGGCGATGCCGTTCACCGTCTTCCTGCTGACCGGCTTCTTCCGCGGCATCCCCGGCGTGCTGGAGGAGGCCGCCGTCCTGGACGGCGCCGGCCCGCTGCGCACCTTCGTCCAGGTGGTGCTCCCGGTCGCCCGGGGCGGGCTGGTCACCGCCTTCCTCCTGCAGTTCATCACCGCCTGGAACGAGACCCTGTTCGCCCTCGTCCTGACGAACAGCCAGGGGACGACCACCCTCCCGGTGGCGCTCTCCTCGTTCGTCGCGGCACAGCAGTTCAACGGCCTGGACTTCGGCACGATGTTCGCCGGGGTCTGCATCATCCTCGCCCCGATGATCGCGCTCTTCTCCTGGATGGGCTCGCGGATCATCCAGGGCATGACAGTTGGGATCGGCAAGTGACCTCGACCCTGCGCACCGACCCGCTCCGCATCGACGGGACCCCCGATCCGGTCGGCGGCACCCTGCCGATCCTGCACGGCCTGCCCCGGCAGACCGGCGCCGGCGCCGGGGTCGACGACGAGATGCGCCGCAACCTGGCCTATGGG
>NZ_JBIVVI010000736.1:0-4640 GCF_044757675.1 Kitasatospora sp. NPDC091257 | reverse complement strand
ATCCGTCCTCCGAAAGCCGTCGCCTGTTCGCCGAAGGCCGTTCGCGACCGGCCGCCGCGCTCAGTCCTCCTCCACCGCCACCGTGGTCAGCCGGGTGAGGGTGTTCTCGCGCCAGCGGTCGCACTCGTCGAAGGTGCGGCCGAGGACGTTGTTGCGCACGGTGAGGGTGGCCAGCGGGCAGCCGGGCTTGACCAGGACCTCCAGGGCCCAGTGCCGCTGCTCGGCCAGGGCGAGGCCGGCGGAGATCCACTGCCCGGCGTGGGAGTCGCCGAGCAGCACGATCCGGTCGGGGCTGTCCTCGGCGCCGAAGAGGCAGCGCGGGCTGCTGTCGGCGTTGAGCGGGATCTCGCAGCCCTTGCCGGGCGGGAAGTCCTCCCGGGCGCGGGCCAGCGACGGCGTCAGGGTGAGCACCCGGGCGCCGGGGGCGAGCAGGCTCGGGCCGTCGGCGGCTCCGGCGGGGGCTGCCACGGGCCCGGCGGCGGGGTCGCCGAGTGCGCGCACGGTGCCGCCGCCGAGGGTGAGCGCGGCGATCAGCGGGATGACCAGGGCGCTGGCGCCGACCGCGAGCCCGCGCCGGGGGGCGGGGCTGCTGCCGTAGCGCAGCGGCTGTTCGACCAGCCGCAGGGTGAGCCAGGCGGGCAGCGCGGCGGCGGCGGTGAGCGCGAGCAGGGTGCTCCAGGGCAGCGGACCGTAGCGGGCCTGGGCGATGGTCAGCACCGGCCAGTGCCAGAGGTACCAGGCGTACGAGAGTCGTCCGGCGGCGCGCAGCGGGCGGGTGGCGAGCAGCCGTCCGGCGTCGGCGGCGCCGAGGGTGCCGTGCCCGGCGAGCAGGACGGCGGCGGTGCCGAGGACGGGCAGCAGCGCGGCGGTGCCGGGGAAGGGGGTGTTGCGGTCGTACAGGAACACCGGCGTGAGCACGGCGGCGAGGCCGAGCCAACCGAGCACCCGCAGCGTCCGCACCACCGGGCGCCGCTCGGCGCGGGCGGCCAGCGCCGGGCCCGCCAGCGCCGCGCAGGCGCCGGCCGCGAACTCCCAGAGCCGGCTGCCGGTGGAGAAGTAGGCGAGCGGCGCGGAGGTGGCCGTCCAGCGCAGGCAGAGCGCGAGCGAGACCCCGCCGACGGCCACCGTGGCGAGGGTGATCGCCAGGGTGCGGCGGCGCCCGTGGAGGTAGCGGGCGAGGCCGAGCAGCAGCACGCCCCAGAGCAGGTAGAACTGGTTCTCCACGCCCAGCGACCAGAAGTGCTGCAGCGGGCTGGGGTCGCGTTCGGCGGCCAGGTAGTCGGTCTGCTCGCCGACGAAGCGCCAGTTGGCGAACTGGCCGGCGGAGGCGATCAGGTCGCGGGCGAGGTCGGTGCCGCGCAGCGGGTCGAGCAGGGCGCCGCCGGCGACGGCGGTGGCGACCAGCACGGTGGCGGCGGCGGGCAGGATGCGCCGGGCGCGGCGGGCGGCGAAGTCCCACAGGCCGAGCGGGCGTCCGACGAGCAGGCCGGTGATCAGGAAGCCGGAGACGACGAAGAAGACGTCGACGCCGACGAAGCCGCCGGTCAGGCCCGGGACGGCGGAGTGGAAGGCGAGGACGGAGAGCACGGCGACGCCGCGCAGCCCCTCGATGTCGGGGCGGAAGGCGCTGCGCCGGCGGGTCTGCCCGCTCTCGGCGACGGCGGCGCCCTGCGGGGCGGCGGGTTCCCGGCCCACCCGGACGACGCCGGGCAGCAGGTCGGTGGGTGTGTCGGTCGCGGCGGGCGCGGCGGGCGGCGACGAGGCCGGGGAGGACGACGGGGCCGAGGCGGATGAGGAGGACGAGGCTGAGGACGATGGTACGGCCGTTGACACGGCGGTGCTCCTTGCAGGGCTGGCAGCGGTTTGTCGGGCCCGCCGGGCCGATGGGGCGGCCGGGCGGTGTCCGCGCCGGTGGGGCGACGCGCAAGGAAACTCGGTGGGACAGAGGCGATGTGACGGTGAGTCAGAAAATCAGCGGGTCGGCCCAGCCGGAGGCCAGCAGCCCGCACAGCAGCAGTACGGCGGTGACGGCGACGGCCTCGGCCCGTCCGAACCCGAGGTCGGAGCGGCCCGGTGCGGGCGCGGCGACCTCGCCGACGGCGGCTCCCTTGCCGCCACCGGTGCCGTTGAGCAGCGGCCGCAGTTCCCGGATCAGCGGGATCATGGTGTACGCGGTGAGTGCGAGCAGCCCGGCGAGCGCCCAGTACGGCCGCCAGCCGTGCAGCAGCGCGGCCCGGACCAGTCCGGCGGCGCCCGCGAGGACGACGAACCCGAGCCAGCCGACCCCGATCCGGGCGACGGCACGGGCGAGCGAGCTGCCGCCGGACACGGCGCCGGTGGGCACCCAGTCGGCGGAGCGGCGGCGCAGCGCGTGCACGATGGCGACCACGTGGCAGAGCCCGCCGAGGAGTTGGACCCGGGTGACCTCGAAGCGCCAGCGGGTGCGGGACATCGCGGGCAGCAGCACCAGGGCGACCCAGATCGGCGGCAGGAACGGCAGCACCTGCCAGGGCTGGATCTCCTCGGGCCGGAAGAACAGCATGATCAGGGCGGGCAGCGGCACGGCGAAGACGTTCACGGCGCTGGTGACGTAGCCGAGGATGCCGTTCCAGAAGCAGAGCCGGGCGGACCGCGGGAGCGGCCCCTTGCGGAAGTCCGGGTCGCGGACCAGGGCCAGGGAGCCGAGGCACCAGCGATACTGCTGGCTGATGAAGGCGGGCAGGCCGGTGGGCGACATGCCCTTGGCGACCAGCGCGGGGACGTAGCGGGTGGCCCATCCGGCGCGGGCGAGGGCGAGGCCGGTGTAGAGGTCCTCGCTGTGGTCGATCTCGGCGAAGCCGCCGATCCGCTTCAGCGCGGCGCGGCGGTAGAGGGCGTTGGTGCCGCAGCAGACGGTGCCGTCCTGCGCGTCCCGGGAGGGCTGGATCCAGCGGTAGAAGATCTCCTGGGTGGCTCCCGCGGCGCGTTCGAGCCAGGACATGTCGGCGTCCGTGTCGAAGCACTGCGGGCTCTGCACGATGCCGACCTCGGGGTTGTCGAGGTAGGGCACCAGGTGGTGCAGGAAGTCGGGGCGGGGGCAGAAGTCGGCGTCCAGGACGGCGACGATCTCGCCGGTGCCCTCGGCCAGGCCGTGGTTGAGGTTGCCGGCCTTCTTGAACCGGCCCCGGTCGGGCCGGGCGTGGTACTGGAAGCCGTAGGACTCGGCGAGTCGGCGCACCTCGGGGCGGCCGGCGTCGTCGAGGACCAGCACGGTCAGCTCGCCGGGCCACCGGACGGCCGCGGTGTGCCGGTAGGCGTTGTCGAGGACGGCCAGTGGTTCACCGGCGGTCGGCAGCAGCAGGTCGACGCTCGGGGCGCGGTCGGGGTTCCAGGCGCGCAGCAGCAGGTCGTGGGAGTCGCGGGTGAAGCGCCGGGCGCGCTGGCCGTCGGTGAGCGAGAGCAGCCAGGTGGCCGCGTTGAGCACGGTGAGCACCAGGAAGGGCCAGAGCAGCGGCTTGCTGAGGGCGAACAGGCCGAGCGTGGCGGTGGCTCCCGCGTAGGACAGGGTGGCGCAGAGCAGCACCCAGCGGCGCTGCGGGCCGAAGTACCAGTAGAGCTCCTCGTCGTCGGGCGGGCTGGGCAGGCGGTGGTCGTCCGGGTCCGCGGGTGTCCGGCGCGGACCGGTGTCGGATGCGGGCATGGCGGTGCCATGGAGTACGGGCATGCGGAAATGGCCCCCCTGGGCAGCGGACGGAGCGTGGCCGTTCGCGCTCAGCTTCTCACATTGGCCTAGACCAATAATGAACGAGGTATGACATCTCCGCATCGCCCCAGCTCAGTGACTTGACCATGCGTCACCTGCGGAGATCCGGTCCAGCGGAACTGAACCGGACCCCGAGGCAGAGCCGTTCCGGGGGTCGTCAACTCCCCGGCCGGTCACGGCTCCAGCACCGCCACAACCGTCAACTTCCGTACACGGACGTCCATTCCATCAGGAATCCGCCTTCAAGTCCTTGACGAGGTGGGCGAACCGGAGGTCCGGCCGGAGCGGGATGCCGAAGCGCTCGTCGCCGTACGGGAACGGGCTGAACTCCCCGGTGCGCCGGTAGCCGCGCCGCTCGTACCAGGCGATCAGGTCGGCGCGCTGCTCGATCACCGTCATCTCCATCGCGCCGACGCCCCACCGCTCGACGGCCAGCCGCTCCGCCTCGGCCAGCACGGCCCGGCCGATCCCGCCGCCCTGGAGACCCGGGCGCACCGAGAACATCCCGAAGTACGCCCGCTCGCCGCGCTGTTCCAGCTGGCAGCAGGCGAGCAGCTCGCCGTCCCGCTCGGCCAGCAGCACCAGGCCCTCGGGGTGGCCCACGGCCTCCGTGACGGCCTCCGGGTTGGTGCGCCGGCCGTCCAGCAGGTCCGCCTCGGTGGTCCACCCGGCCCGACTGGAGTCGCCCCGGTAGGCGGACTCGACCAGGGCGACCAGCGCCGGGACGTCGGCGGGCGTGGCGGGCCGGAACACGGGCTCCCCGTCGGGCCGGGCGGAATCGGTGGCGGTCTCGGTCATGGCTGGTCCTCTCCTCACGTGCGGGGCCGCCCGTGGTGGCCGGCCCGCGGGCATCGTGCCACAGCGCGCCGGGCGCACCCGGAGCCGCCCCGGAGCCCCC
>NZ_JBIVVI010000735.1:0-4646 GCF_044757675.1 Kitasatospora sp. NPDC091257 | reverse complement strand
GGGGGGCGCGGGCGGGGGCCGCCTCGGCCCTGACGGCGGCGTCGGCGGGAACGGCGGGGACGGCGGCGGGAACGCCGGGGGTCAGGCCGGGATCCGCGGCCGGTTGGGAGGGTGAAGCGGGCGATGTCATGGGTGTCCCCCTTGGACGGTGCTGGCCGAACATCCGACATGACAGCGCATGGACGGCCCGGCGCGCCAGTCCGTATCGGAACCCGGACCGCGGGACGTACGGTGGGCGATCCCCGACGAGGACGTCGAACCCGTGCCCGCATCCGAGGAGTCCCTGCCGTTCTTCGTGTACGGCACCCTGCGCAGCGGCGGCCGCAATCACGCCGCCCACCTGGCCGGACGCTGCACCGGGATCCGGCCGGCGGTCCTGGAGGGCGCCGCGCTGCACGAGGGCCCCGGCTTCCCGTACGCGGTGCCGGATCCGGCGCCCGGGCGCCGGATCCTGGGTGAGCTCGTCACCGTACGCCCGGGCGCGTACGCCGGAGCCCTGGACGCCCTGGACCGGCTGGAGGACTGCCGGGCGGACGGGACCGGGCTGTACGTGCGGCGGCGGATGGCGGTGCGGACGGCGGCGGGCGAGCTGCGGGACGCCTGGGTCTACCTCGCCGGACCGAGGGCCGAGGCACGGCTGCGGGAGCGGCCGGCGCTGATCGAATCGGGGGATTGGGGAGCGGCCGGGGGAGGAGTGGGATGACGGGTGGCGGATGACAACCGCCAGGTAGGCTGCCCCGGCCAATGAGATTTCCTGCTCATCGGCCCATCGAACGACGAGGAGCCACCCGGTGCCCGAGCTGCCACCCCCGATCACCGTCGTCGGGATCGGGGCCGACGGCTGGCCCGGCCTCGCCGACGGCTCCCGGGCCGCGCTGCGGGAGGCCGAGACCGTCGTCGGCGGCCCCCGCCAGCTGGACCTGCTCCCCCACGACGACGTCACCGCCGAGCGCGTCCCCTGGCCGTCCCCGCTGCGCCCCGCCGTCCCCGGACTGCTCGCCGCCCACGCCGGCCGCCGCATCGCCGTCCTGGCCAGCGGCGATCCGATGTTCTACGGCATCGGCCGCACCCTCGCCGAGACCGTCGGCGCCGAGCGCCTGCGCGTCCTGCCGCACCCCTCCTCCGTCTCCTACGCCTGCGCCCGGCTCGGCTGGCCGCTGGAGGCCACCGAGGTGGTCAGCCTGGTCGGCCGGCCGCTGGACGCCCTCTCCCTCGCCCTCCACCCCGGCCGCCGCCTGCTGGTGCTCAGCGCCGACGCCGCCACCCCGGCCGCCGTCGCCGAGTTGCTCACCGCCCGCGGCTTCGGCGGCGCCCGCCTGCGGGTGCTCGAACAGCTCGGCGCCCCCGCCGAACGCCACCTCGACGGCCCCGCCGACGGCTGGCCGCACCCGCCCGGCGACCCGCTGAACGTCATCGCCGTCGACCTCGGCGACGGCCCCCGCACCTCCCTCGTCCCCGGCCTGCCCGACGCCGCGTACGAGAGCGACGGCCAGCTCACCAAGCGCCACGTCCGCGCCGCGACCCTCGCCACGCTGGCCCCCTCCCCCGGCGAGCTGCTCTGGGACGTCGGCGGCGGCTCCGGCTCGATCGCCGTCGAGTGGCTGCGCGCCCACCGCGACTGCCGGGCCGTCAGCATCGAGCGCGACCCGGCGCGCGCCGAGCGGATCGTCCGCAACGCCGCCGCACTCGGGGTGCCCCGGCTCCGCGTGGCGACCGGCCCCGCCCCCGCCGCTCTCGCCGAACTCCCCACCCCCGACGCCGTGTTCATCGGCGGCGGCCTCACCGCGCCCGGCCTGCTGGACGCCTGCTGGGCCGCGCTGCGCCCGGGCGGCCGGATCGTCGCCAACACCGTGACGCTGGAGTCCGAGGCGCTGCTCACCGAGTGGTACCGGCGCCACGGCGGGGAGCTCGTCAAACTCGCCGTCTCCCACGCCGTCCCGGTGGGCGGCTTCACCGGGTGGCGCCAGGCCATGCCGGTCACCCAGTGGTCCGCAGTCAAGCCCGAAACCCCTCAGGAGAACGCCTCGTGACCGTCCACTTCATCGGAGCCGGCCCGGGCGCCGCCGATCTGATCACCCTGCGCGGCCAGCGCATCCTGGCCCGCGCCGAGGTCTGCCTGTACGCGGGCAGCCTCGTCCCGCGCGAGCTGCTGGACGAGTGCCCGCCCGGCGCCCGCCTGATCGACACCGCCCAGCTCAACCTGGACCAGATCACCGCCGAGCTGGTCGCCGCCCACCGGGCCGGCCAGGACGTGGCCCGGCTGCACTCCGGCGACCCGTCCGTCTTCTCCGCCGTCGCCGAGCAGATGCGCCGCCTGGACGCGGCCGGCGTGCCGTACGAGGTGGTCCCCGGCGTGCCCGCCTTCGCCGCCGCCGCGGCCGCGCTGAAGCGGGAGCTGACCGTCCCGACCGTCGGCCAGACCGTCATCCTCACCCGGATCGCCAAGCGCGCCACCCCGATGCCCGAGGGCGAGGACCTCGCCACCCTCGGCCGCAGCGGCGCCCTGCTGGTGCTGCACCTGGCCGCCGGCTACGTGGACGACGTGGTCGAGCAGCTGCTCCCCCACTACGGCGCGGACTGCCCGGCCGCCGTGGTCGCGATGGCCAGCCGCCCCGACGAACTGGTGCTGCGCGGCACCGTCGGCGACATCGCCGAGCAGGTCAAGGCGGCGGGCGTGGTCCGCACCGCCGTCATCCTCGTCGGCCGCACGCTGGCCGCCGAGCAGTTCCGCGACAGCCACCTCTACTCGGCGGACCGCGAGCGCCCGCACGAGCCCTGCGGGGCGTGATGCGGCACGTCCTGATCCTCGGCGGCACCACCGAAGGGCGGGCGCTGGCCGCCGAGCTGGCCCCGACCGCGCACCGGGTCACCAGTTCGCTGGCCGGCCGGGTCGCCCAGCCGCGGCTGCCCGCCGGGGAGGTACGGATCGGCGGCTTCGGCGGACCGGAGGGTCTGGCCGACTGGCTGCGCACCGAGCAGGTGGACGCGGTGGTGGACGCCACCCACCCGTTCGCCGCCGGCATCTCCCGGAACGCCGCCCTCGCGGCCGCCGCCACCGTGGTCCCGCTGCTGGTGCTGCGCCGCCCCGGCTTCACCCGCGTCGACGGCGACCGCTGGCTCCCCGTCCCCTCCCTCGCCGCGGCGGCCGACCTGCTGCCCCGGCGCGGGGAACGGGTCTTCCTCACCGTCGGACGACAGGGCGTCGGCGCCTTCGCCCACCTGGACGGGGTCCACTTCCTCGCCCGCTCGGTGGACCCGCCCGAGCCCCCGGTACCGCCCTCGTTCGAAGTCCTGCTGGACCGGGGGCCGTTCACGATCCACGGCGAAGAGGCACTGCTGCGCCGACACGACATCGACGTCCTGGTCACCAAGGACAGCGGCGGCGCCGCGACCGCCCCCAAGCTGGCCGCCGCGCGCGGACTCGGCCTGCCCGTCATCATCGTGGAACGCCCTCCGGTCACGGGAGGCGTCCCGGTCGCACCGGACGTCCCCGGCGCACTGCGCTGGCTGGAGCACCTGGGCTAGCCGGCCCGGGCGCTGGACGGCCCGGGCGCCAGCCGGCCCGGGCGCTGCGGCTGCTCACCGTCGTGCTGTTGCCCGCTCGCTGTCGTGCTGGTGCCCGCTCGCCCGGTCGTGCCGCGGAAATTGCGGGGCGGCCCCGGTGGACGTCGGGAAGGATAGCCCGATGACCGACGATCAGCGTACGCAGACTCCCCGCACCGCCGACGAACGCGCCACCCTGGCAGGCTTCCTGGACTACCAGCGCGACACCCTCGCGATGAAGTGCGCGGGCCTCACCGCGGAGCAGCTCCGCGCCCGCGTG
The DNA here is from genome assembly GCF_044757675.1 of Kitasatospora sp. NPDC091257. NCBI lineage: Bacteria > Bacillati > Actinomycetota > Actinomycetes > Kitasatosporales > Streptomycetaceae > Kitasatospora > Kitasatospora sp. NPDC091257. Next base: position 823 of record NZ_JBIVVI010000735.1, on the reverse strand, counting down.
CTGGAACCGTCCGGGCTCTCCCTGCTCGGGCTGGTCCGCCACCTCGCCGAGGTGGAGCGCAGCTGGTTCCGCAACGTCCTCGACGACGAGGGCCTGCCGGGCTTCTGGAAGCACCCGGACGGGTCCTTCGCCGAGTTCGACGCCGACACCGCCGACCCCGACGAGGCCTTCGCGATCTGGCGCCGGGAGTGCGACCACGCCCGGGAACTCGTGTCCGCCGCCGAGTCGTTGGACGTCCTGGGCCACTACGGCGACGAGGTCTTCTCGCTCCGCTGGATCCTCACCCACATGATCGAGGAGTACGCCCGCCACAACGGCCACGCCGATCTGCTCCGCGAGCACCTCGACGGCACCACCGGCGAGTAGCACCGGACGCGGCCGGACGACGAGGGAGCGAGCAGAGCGTGCGGACCCGCCAGAAGGAACGCGACACCCCCGGGCCGTCCGAGCCCTGGAACGAGATCGTCCCCGGGCTCTGGATGGGCGGGCACTACTTCACCCGGCCCGGCGGCGAGCTGGAACTCGCGATCGTACGGGCCGAGTTCGACCTGGTGGTCAGCCTGTTCACCCGTTCCGGGCACGGTCCGGCACCGGGGGTGGAGCACGTCGTCCGGGAGGTGCCCGACGCCCCGCTCTCCCCCGGTCAGCTGCTCGCCGTCCAGGAGGCGGCCGAGCTCACCGCGGCGGCCGTCCGCCGGGGCCGGCGGACGCTGGTGCGCTGCCACTCGGGGTACAACCGCTCGGGCCTGGTGGCGGCGCAGGCGCTGATCGGCCTCGGCCACGAGAGCGGCGAGGCGGTCCGGCTGGTCCGGGAACGGCGCTC
>NZ_JBIVVI010000734.1:0-4652 GCF_044757675.1 Kitasatospora sp. NPDC091257 | reverse complement strand
GACCCCCACCACCCCGCCTTTTAATGATACTTCGACCACCTTGATCTTCTCGACTACGAACACTGTTTCCATCCAAGACTCTCTTCCGATCCCCGAGGAGCACCCCCTGAACACCGCCTGCGCCGAAGCCCTGTCCGCAGGCCTGCTGCTACTCGTCCTGGTCTGCGCCGTCGCCCGCCCCTGGGGCTGGCCGGAGGCCGCCGCCGCGGTGCCGGCCGCCGCCCTGCTGGTGGCGACCGGCGCCGTCCCACTGGAGCACGCCACGGCCGAGGCCGCCCGCCTCGGACCGGTGATCGGCTTCCTGGCCGCCGTCCTGGTCCTGGCCAAACTCTGCGACGACGAGGGGCTGTTCCGAGCCTGCGGGGCCTGGATGGCACGCAGCGCCGCCGGCCGCCCGCGCCGACTGCTGGTCCAGGTGTTCACCGTCGCCTCCCTGGTCACCGCGGTGCTCAGCCTGGACGCCACCGTCGTGCTCCTCACCCCCGTCGTCCTCGCCACCGCCGCCCGCCTGGGCACCCGGCCCGGGCCGCACCTGTACGCCTGCGCCCACCTGTCGAACACGGCCTCGCTGCTGCTGCCGGTCTCCAACCTGACCAACCTGCTCGCCCTCACCGCCAGCGGCCTGAGCTTCGGCCGCTTCGCCGCCCTGATGACACTGCCGTGGCTGGCGGCGGTCGGCGTCGAGTACCTGGTGCTGCGCCGCTTCTTCGCCGCCGACCTGGACGCCGCCCCCACCGCGGCGCCCGAGACCGGACCGGCCCCCGCCATGCCGCTGTTCGCCCTGGCCACCGTCGGCTGCACGCTCGCCGGGTTCGCCCTCGCCTCCGCACTCGACGTCGACCCGGCCTGGGCGGCGGCCGCCGGCGCCACCGCCCTGGCCGCGCGCGCCCTGGCCCGCGGCCACGCCACCCCCGCGACGGTGGTGCGCTCGGCCGCCCTGCCGTTCCTGGCGTTCGTCCTCGCCCTGGGCATCGTGGTGCGCGCGGTCGTCGACAACGGCCTGGCCGCCGGCCTGGCCCACCTCGTCCCCGACGGCACCGCCCTGCCCGCCCTGCTCGCCACCGCCGCCCTGGCCGCCGTCCTCGCCAACGTCATCAACAACCTGCCCGCCACCCTCGCCCTGGTGCCGCTGGCCGCCCCGGCCGGGCCCGGCGCCGTCCTCGCGGTCCTGCTCGGGGTGAACATCGGCCCCAACCTCAGCTACGCCGGCTCGCTGGCCACCCTGCTGTGGCGCGGCATCGTCCGCGACCGCGGAGTACCGGTGGAGCTGCGCGAGTTCACCCGCCTGGGCCTGCTCGCCGTCCCCGCCACCCTCACCGCCGCCGTCCTGGCCCTGTGGGCCTCGCTGCGCCTGATCGGGCCCTGAGCGGGGCCGGCGCCTGTCGCCGCATCGCGGGATGCGGCGACGGGCGCCGGCGCACTCACCGATCGGTCTCAGCGGGCGCGGAATTCCGTCGTCCGACCGCTACCGCTACCGGGCCACCGGCCGCTCAGCTGCACCATCCCGGGCCCTTTCCCCACCAGTCACCGGAGTTGTAGTCCCGGCCGCCGTAGTAAATACACTGTCCGGGTGCGGACAGGTAGGCCGTGGCGTAGTAGCTGTAGTTCCCCAGGTCCTGCTGCCTTCCGCTGCCGTCGCCGAAGGTCAGGTAGGCGCCGGTCAGCGTCGGGGTTCCGGTCTTGGTGTTCTTGATGGTGGCGACGCAGTTCTTGCCGGTCGTCCTGCTGTAGGTCAGGTAGACCGTCGAGGTGCCGCCCGGCAGGTTGAAGGAATCGATCGTGGCGTAGCTGGACCCGCAGGCCGTCTGCGGGGTGTAGGCGGTGGTGGACGCGTCGGCGGTGGCGGGCACCGCGAGCAGAATCGAGCCGGCCATCACGGCGAGGGCCGCTGTGCGAGCGGAATTCCTGCGGAACATCCTGGCTCCTTCGTGCGACTCGTACTCCTGGCAGTTCACGTGCCGGACAAGGACACAGGAATGCTCGGCAATGACGGGTCGCCGACCGCGCGATTGTCCGGATCGGCGCCAGGACGGTCCGGTTCCGTGCCGGGGTACGTTGCCGGGGCCGAAAGCGGAACCGTTCGACCCGGCCGGTTCGCGGGAGTTCGGGAACGGAACACATCCGCCTTTCCGCCCGACGCGGGGGGCGTGCCCGGCCGGTCAGTACTCGGAGCTGGGTGCCGCCGTGACCGGGCCGAGGTCCGGTCGGTCGCGCAACTCCAGTGCCGTGCCGTGGCGTTCGAGTTCCAGGACGACCAGTTCGTTGGCGCCGGGCCGCCACAGCGGGGCGGGGGCGTAGAGGGTGCGCTGGGGGCCGGCGGCGCAGTGGCGGCCGAGCAGGAAGCCGTTGAGCCACAGCAGTCCGCGGCCCCAGTCGGGCAGGGCGAGGAACGCGTCGGCGGGGGAGGGGAGTTCGGCGGTGAAGCGGTGGAAGGCCGGTTCGCCGTCGCCCGGCTCGCCGTCGCGGGCCTCGACGTCGTCCGTGAAGCGCAGTGCGGACAGGTCGGTCAGCGGCAGCGGCCGGATCTGCCAGTCGAAGAGCCGCTGGTGGCCGTGCGAGACGCCGCGGGTGATGCCCTTGCGGTCGTCCATCTGGGGGCCGTAGTTCACCCGTCCCAGCGCCTCGACCAGGATGTCCAGCACCACCCCGTCGGGCCCGGTGGCCAGCGGCAGGGTCGCGCCGGGGGAGTTGCGCTCCAGCACCCCGAGCGGGCGCCCGTCCGCGAACACCTGCGCCCGGTCGGCCAACCCGTCGATGCGCAGCGGCAGTTCGGGGCGGGGCCCGGGCACGCGGGTGCGGTAGTGGATCAGGCCGCGGTCCTGTCCGAGCCGCTCCATCGGCAGCGGCGCCGCGTGCCGACGCGGCTGCGACAGCGCGTCCAGGGCCTGCGCCAGGAGCGCCCGCCCGTCGGCCCGTTCCAGGCGCTGCGGCGCCACCCGGGGCGGGGGGTCGGGCAGTTCGGCGTCCGGCAGGGGCAGGTGGCGGCCGATGACCTCGCGCAGGGCGTGGAACTTCTCGGTCAGCTCGCCGGCCTCGCCGATCGGCGCGTCGTAGTCGTAGCTGGTGACGGTCGGCTCGTAGCCGGCGTCCAGCGGGTGGGTGCCGGAGTGGTTGGCGCCGGACCACAGGCCGAAACTGGTGCCGCCGTGCGCCATGTAGAGGCTGACGGAGGCGCCGGTGGCCAGCAGTTCGTCCAGCGAGGAGGCGGTCTCCTTCGGGTCGCGGACGTGGTGCGGCAGGCCCCACTGGTCGAACCAGCCGATCCAGAACTCCATGGCGGTCAGCGGGCCTTCGTCCTGGTGGCGGCGGAGCACCGCGAGGCGCTCGGGGGCGCGCGAACCGAAGGTGGCGGTGGCGAGAAGGCCCGGGATCGTGCCGCCCTGCTGCATGGTGTCGTGGGCGCCGTCGGTGGTGAACAGCAGGCAGTCCACCCCGCGCCGTACCAGGCCGTCGCGCAGGTGGGCGAGGTAGGCGGCGTCGTCGCCGTAGCTGCCGTACTCGTTCTCGACCTGCATCGCCACCACCGGCCCGCCCCGGCTCGCCAGCAGCGGCAGCATTTCGGGCACCAGCGCGTCGAACCAGCCGTCCACCTCGGCCAGGTACGCCGGGTCCGCGCAGCGCAGCCGCAGCCCGTCCACCGCCAGCAGCCGGGCCGGCAGCCCGCCGAACTCCCACTCCGCACAGATGTACGGGCCCGGGCGCAGGATCACGTCCAGCCCCAGGCCGGCGGCGAGGCGCACGAAGCGCGCCACGTCCCGCCAGCCGGTGAAGTCCACCGTGCCGTCGGGCAGTTCGTGGAAGTTCCACGGGACGTAGGTGTCCACCGTGTTCACACCCAGCGCCCGCACCCGCCGCAGCCGGTCCTCCCACAGCTCGGGGTGCACCCGGAAGTAGTGCACCGCCCCGGCCACCACCCGGTGCGGCACCCCGTCCCGCACGAACCCGTCCGCGTCGTACCCGAGCATGCGCGCACCCGCCTTCCCGCAGGAGACCCCGGGGCCTCGCGGACCCCGGCACCGCCGAGCCTAGCGAGGAACGGGCCGCGCGGGCCGCCGCTGCTCAGGTGTCGTAGCAGCCGTCCCACGGGGCGAAGAAGCCCAGGCCGTCCGGGTAGAGCTCCAGGTGCACGCGGTCCTCCTCGTCCTCCTCGTCCTCGTCCACCTCCAGGACCAGGCCGAACAGGGCGCCCTCGAAGCGGACCTCGAAGGGGGCGATGGCGATGTCCTGGTAGTGCCGCCCCGGCAGGGCGTCCAGCCACTGCTCCAGCAGCAGCGCGGCCGCGTCGACCGCCTGCCGCTCGCCGTCCGCCGTCGTGCCGGTGGACTCGATGCGCGAGCCCAGGTGGCGGCCGGCCTCGTCGAACCGGTGCAGCACGGCGTGCCAGCGCTTCACGGCCTGCCAGTCGTCGCCGCTCCAGTCCTCGGGGAAGGCCGCGACGACGGTCGCGTAGAACTGGCCGCCCTCGCACCGCCCGATGGTGTCCGTGCGGTAGTCGGGCTCGTGGCGGATCGGTATGACCTCGGGAACGTTCATGTCCCGCACCCTAGGCCCCACCTGCGACAACGTCGCCCGGCGGGGGCGCAGGCGCCGGTGTTGCGCCCGCCGGTGGTCGCGACATCGGCTGGGCGGCGATCCGGGAGGGGACCGGTACC
>NZ_JBIVVI010000733.1:0-4666 GCF_044757675.1 Kitasatospora sp. NPDC091257 | reverse complement strand
GGCAGGGCACCGGCGCGACCCGCAACCCCCTCGGCGTCCTGCCCCGGCCCTGTCCACCGCCTACGCCCTCGCGCCGGCCGTCGTTGGCACTCAGCCCTTCGCCGAGGTCGTTGGCACGGTCGCCTACGTCCAGTGATACGAGGCTGCGGGCCGCGGAGGCCCTCGAGGCGCATGTCCGGGCGTTCTTCGCAGGGCATTCGGTGGAGGTCGTGGACTACGCCTTGGGCCGGAGCGGCGAGAAGTGCTGGTCGGCGTCCGCGTGCGAGCGTCGAGTGGAACCGACTATGCGGAGTCCATTCTCCGCTTCTGCTAGCCTCGATGCGGAATTGAATCTCCGCTTACGTGTTCCGCTGGAGCCCACACCCATGCCCCGAACAAGCACCAAACGCCCCCACCACAACCTGACCTTCGCCGTGCTGCTGCTCGGCGTCGGTGCGTTCTCCCTGCTGCAATCGCTGGTGGTCCCGGTCCTGCCGACCCTGATGGAGCGCCTGCACACCACCCAGGACACCGCGACCTGGCTGATGACCGGCTACCTGCTGTCCGCCTCCGTGGCGACCCCGATCCTGGCGCGGATCGGCGACAAGGTCGGGAAGGAGCGGATGCTGATCGTCACGCTCGTCGCCCTGGCCGCCGGGTCCGCACTGGCCGGCGCTTCCCACTCCGTCGGTCCGATGATCGTCGCGCGGATCATCCAGGGCACGGGCGGTGCCGTGGTGCCGCTCGCGTTCGGCATCATCCGCGACGAGTTCCCGCCCGCCAAGGTCCGCAGCGCCGTCGGCGTCACGGCCGCGCTGACCGCCGTCGGCGCCGGGCTCGGCCTGATCCTGGCCGGGCCGATCGTCGACCACCTGGACTACCACTGGCTGTTCTGGGCGCCGATGATCCTCGTCTGCGCCGCCGCGATCGCCACCTACCTGTTCGTCCCCGAGTCCCCCGTGCGCGTCCCCGGCCGGATCGACTGGCGTGCCGGGCTGCTGCTCTCCGTCTGGCTGGTGGCCCTCCTGCTCGCCGTCAGCGAGGGGCAGAAGTGGGGCTGGGGCTCCCTGCGGATCATGGGCCTGTTCGCCGCCGCGGTGGTCTTCGCCGGCTACTGGATCGTGACCGAGCTGCGCTCGGACAACCCGCTGATCGACATGCGCGTGATGCGTATCCCGGCCGTCTGGACCACCAACCTGGTCGCGCTGCTCTTCGGCATCGGGATGTACACCTCGATGACCTTCCTGCCGCAACTGGTCCAGACACCCGAGCACCTGGCCGGCTACGGCTTCACCGCGAGCGTGACCCGGTCCGGGATCTACATGCTGCCGATGACGGGCGGCATGTTCGCCCTCGGCGTCCTGGCCGGCAAGCTCGCCGCCCGTCACGGCTCCAAGCGCGTGCTGATCGCCGGCAGCCTGATCACCATCGCCCCGTTCGCGATGCTCGCCCTGCGGCACGACCACGCCTGGCAGATCTACACCGCCTCGGCCCTGATCGGCGTCGGCCTCGGCCTCGCCTTCTCCGCCATGTCCGCCATCGTCGTCGAGGCCGTCCCCCCGGCCCAGACCGGCGCGGCCAGCGGCATGAACGCCAACATCCGCACCATCGGCGGCGCGATCGGCAGCGCGGTGGCGGCCAGTATCCTGTCCTCCGGGGTCACGGCCACCCACCCGTTCCCCGACGACTCCGGCTACACCAGTACCTTCTGGTTCCTGACCATCAGCGCCGGGCTCGCCGCCGCCGCCTCCCTCGCCATCCCGACGGCCCGGCGCCGCCGGAGCGACCACAGCGTGGGATCGCCCCGGCTCACGACGGTGAACCGGTGACCGAGCACGAGGACCGGACCCCGCGATGACCACCCCCCACCGGCCCGCACCTGCCAAGCCCAAGGCCCTGCGCCGCGACGCGGCTCAGAACCGGGAGAAGCTGCTGCGGGCCGCGTGGGAGGTCTTCGCCGAACTCGGCCCCGACGCCGGCGTCGAGGAGATCGCCGCCCGCGCCGGCGTCGGCATGGGCACCCTCTACCGCCGCTTCCCCACCAAGGAGTCCCTGCTCGCCGCGCTCAGCGACGAGATCCTCGACTCGATCCTCGACTGCTTCCGCCGCGCGGCCGAACAGCAGCCGGACGACCGGGCCCTGGAACAGGCACTCTGGGACACCGGCACGGTGCTGGCCGTCCGCCACGGCTGGCTCACCCGCCTGTGGGCGGCCATCCCCCCGGAGGCCGACGAACGCCGCACGGAACTGCTCGGCCTGGTCGACGACCTCCTCACCCGCGCCAAGCGCACCAGCCGGGTGCGCGAGGAGATCACCCGCACCGACGTGTACGCGAGTCTCCTCGCGCTGCGCGTCCTCATCGACGACACCGAGGGCCAGGTACCCGGTGTCTGGCGCCGCCACCTCGCCATCGTGCTCGCCGGCTTCCGACCGGCCGCCGAACCCCTCGCCCACCCCGCCACCGACGACACCCTGATCCGCGCCAACACACCCAAACGCCACCTGGAATGACCCGTCACCACACCGAATGGCCCCACCGCATCCCACTCCTCGTACTGAAACGATGAGTTGGGCAGGGTGGTGGTGGCTTCGCCGAGCACGCGCCGCCATTCCTGGACGGCCACCGCAGCCCGGAGTGCGGCGGCCCCGTCACCGGCGTCGGCGTGCCGGTCGGCGATCCGCAGGTCGTCCTGAGCGGCGGCCGGGGCCGGTCGATCTCGGGCACGGTCATCCCGGCCACCCGACGGCGGATGCGGGCGGAGACGGCGCCGAGCAGGCCATACTCCCGGCCTCCGGTCCATCCGTGTTCGCGTCATGGTCATCATCGTCATGATCGGCCTCGGCTGAACTACGGCGCCCCGCAAGCCGCTGCCCGACTCGCCGAACGCGCCCGCGCCGAGAGCACCGGCATCCCCACCGCCGCAGCCACCCTGGCCCGCCGCCGTGTCCGCCCGCGTTCAACGGCCGGACAGCAACTCGCCCGACATCGACTTCGCGATGCCCAACTCCACCCGCGCAGCCGCCGACGAGCACACGCACCTGGACCGCTGGTACCAGCGCCTCAACGGCCCGGCACACCCGCTCCGGTTGCCCAGTGGACTCCTGCGCCACATCCAAGCGCTCCGACCCGAGGACCCGCGCCGGCCCACCGGCCGGCGAACTGCCGACGGCTCGGAGCAGCAGTGGGCGTTCGAGCTCATCTGCTACCGGGGAACGTCCTTGCCCCACGACCGAGTGGTCAGGCTGCTCACCGACGTTCGGGCGGCTCCAGACCCGGGCCGGCGGCGGGCCGCGCCCCGGCGAGGGGTTCCAGGTCCAGCTCGCCGCGGCCGGCGTGCGGGATGGTGGCCCCGCAGCCGAGTTGCGTATTGAACACGTTCAAACTTGATGGGCGGGACCCGCTCCGGGATCCGCTCCGAACTCGGCCAGGGGGACACGTGACACCGGGAAACGGTGTGGATGTGGCGTCGCGCGCAGTGATCACTGTGCCCACAACCTGGGCGACACTGATCGCGCTCCTTCTCCTGCCGACGCTGCTGCCGAATCGATGGCCGTACTACATCTACTCACCCGCCAGCGTCGCACTGTGGATGCTGTCCATGCTCGTCGGTCCGGCCGTGGCATGTGTCGGCAACCGGCAATGGATCCGCCACGGCGTATGGAGAGCCGCAGCCGGCGGAAGCCGGACCTGACCCAGCGGATCCGCCGCCGTACGCCGTCGATCACCCGAGCTGCGCACTGCGCTGTTCAGCCGGCAGGACCGATGTAGATCCACATGCCGATGTAGAGCGCGAACACGATCCCCGCCAGGGCGGCGAGAGCCATCACGGTCCCCAGGCAGCCCTTCGCCAACCTCTTGTCGAGCACTCCGGTCCCCCGTCTCACGTCGTTCCACCACGTTAGGAGTGCGACTCGGGCCGGCGCCTGAGTAGCCGTACTCAAGCGGGCACGGGAGTTGGTGGCGAGGCCGTCCGTCACGGGCTGCGCAGGACTGCGACGACCTTGCCCAGGACGGTCGCGTTGTCGCCGACGCCCTGCTGGCCCGCCCGGCCCCGGACATCGCCCGCCCGCCGGCCGACGGCGACCTCACCACCGCCCACCGCCGCCTCGTCGAGGCGCTGCGCCCGCGCTGGGGGTCGTCGCGCATCCTTGCGACCGGAGGTTTCGTCGGCCCCACCCTCGACGACGACAGCGGGCTGCCGCTGGCCGCCCCGTTCGCCGGGCGCCTCGCCGAGCTGTGCGGGTGGGCAGTGGGCGAGCGCTGGATCGGCTGCGGGATCGTCCGGGACAACGACGACGGCGCGTCGCACCTGGTCGCGGTGACGGCCCGCCGGGCCGACCCGGCGGCGGCCTTCCTGCCCGCCGGGGACACGGAGGAAGGGGCTGACGTGCCGGGTGACCGCTGGGTGCGGCGGCTCGCCGCCGCGACGCGCAGGCCGCAGTCGCGACTGTGGCCCGTCGACTGGTCGTCGGCCGAAGCCCGGCTCGGCACCGCCCTGCCCGCCGACTACCGGCGCCTGGCGGAGCACTTCGGCCCCGGCACGTTCGCCGGCTTCCTCGACCTCTCCCTGCCCGGCCCCCCGCCCGGCCGCGACGACCCGTTCCCGCGTTTCCTGTGCCTCGTCGAGCAGGCCCTCCGCCTTGCCGAACTCGCCGCCGACCCCGGTATCGCCGACCTCTACCGCCC
>NZ_JBIVVI010000732.1:0-4669 GCF_044757675.1 Kitasatospora sp. NPDC091257 | reverse complement strand
CCTGGCATGGGGAGGGGGTGCGCTCGGCGAGGATGCGGCCGAGGAGTCGTGCCTGTGGTGGGTGGAGGAAGGCTTCGGGCTCGTCGATGACGATGACGGGTGTGGGGCGCACGAGTGAGTGGAGGAGGAGGTTGACGAAGCTGCGGAAGCCGTCGCCCTGGGCCGCAACTCCAGGCAGGGCCCTGTAGGCGTCCCAGTACTCGTAGGAGGCGGGGTCCGCGTCGATGGGGAGTTCCGGGTCGCCGATAGTGAGCCGAAGACCCTGCTCGTCGTAGCGATTCATCGAGATCGGGGTGCCGAAGGCACTCTCGATGAGCCGGGAGAACTCCGCGAGCGCCGACGGCTCGGACCTGAGGTACTGGGTGGGGTGGGACGGCGGGTGCATCCGGTTCAGCTGGCTGGAGCTCGTCTGGTCCTGCAGCCGGTCGCCAGTCCACTGGGTCGACAACAGCAGAGAAGCGATCTGTCCGTAGGTACGGCTGTTCCAGTGCGTTGCCAGCATGTGCCCCGGGATTCCCAATTCGGTCATCGGGGTGACATTGCGGTTTTGCAGAGGATAGTACGGTTCACCGTTGTCCGGCCGGACGCGGGGCACCATTCCGACGCTGTGCAGGTATTGAAGGAAATCATCGGGTGTTCCCTCGCCCTCGACTTCCATTTGGCTCAGCCAGTGGGTCGTGGAGGCCGGTCCGGGGTAGCTGGCAAGACGGCTGGCAATTTCTCCCAGCAGCTGGGATTTCCCACTGTTGTTGGGGCCGATGAACACCGTCATCCCGTTCGCCGGGGGAGAAACGACGGTGCCATCGGTGAGGGTCATCTTGTCGACGCGAAACGAGAACGCCACGGTTGATCCCTTGCTCATGCTTTTGCGGGGGCGCCACGGTACCGCGAGACACTGACTCTCCGGCAGGGGTTTCAGAGGTCAGCGAGCTGGGGTTCCGGTCAGGGGGTGTCGCCGGCCCAGTCCCAGCGGGACGGAGCCCCGGGCCGGGGCTCGTAGTGGGCGCGCCCGCTGGCACCGTCCCCCTGGGACCCGCCAGGCCGTCCTGACGGCGCAACCGGAGCTGGTCCGGCGTGGGCCAGCCGCGCCGATCCGGTACGCGTCGGCGCACGCGGTGGGCGGGTCACTCGTGTACGCGCGGGAGCGGCCGGGCTGGATCGGGGGCGGCGAGGCCCTGGTCGAGCGCCAGGCGCAGCAGGGTGACGGCGTCGTCGGCGTTGGTCGACACCCAGGGCCTGCTGTTGGCGGCATCAACGACCAGGCGGCCGTCGATGAGGACCGCCCAGTGGCCGCGGTCGTCGTAGAGCTCGGTCCAGCCGGCCGGGCAGCCGCGCCGTTCGAGGGCCTGGACGCCGGGCTTGCCGGGCCAGGTGAGGTGGACCAGGCCGTCGCCGAGGGCGTAGTCGCGGTGCGCTTCGCCCAGGCCGCGGTCGGTGGGCGGCGTCCAGCCGGTGGTCCGGCCCAGCACCAACTTGGGTATCGGCGCCTCGCCGGGGAGTCCGGCCGCAGCGACTGGAGCGACCAGAGCCGCGGGGTGGCCGGCGGCGGCGCGGTGGTGGTCGGCCCGGTGGAGCACGTCCAGGGCGAGGTCGGCGGTGGTTTCGCCCCGGGGCGTTTTCGGCGCGGCCGGGCGGGCCGTCGACGCCGCGCTATTTTCGCCTCGGGGCGTTTCACCGGTACCGGAGGGGTCGCGGAGCGGGACCGGGAAATCGCGCCGGTCCGTTTTCTGGTCGCCGGGAGCGGCGTCCGGCAGGTTCCACTCCTCCCTGATCCGCGCCTCGGTGCGGGCGTCGGCGTCCAGGCCGGGCCAGCGGACCGCGTCCCGCACGTCCCGGGCGCTGGTGACCAGGCGTGAGGCGAGGGCATAGATCTGCCGGGACAGCTCCGTGTGGGCACCCATCGGGTCGTCGTCCACGGCGGCCAGGAAGGCCTCGGTGCGCTTGCGGATCGCGTCGGCGGCGCCGAGCACCCGCTGCCGCTCCACCGGCAGCCCGGCTGCGGGCCGCTCCTGCGGCGTGGCGGCGGCAGCGGCGGGTTTGGCCGGGCCGGGCAGCCCCACGGCGGTCCGGGCCTTGACCCGCACCCGGTCGGCGCGGCTCTTGCACGCCTGCGAGTGGTACCTCAAGCGGCGGCCCCGTCCTTCGCGCGGCGGCAGCGGCTCCTCGCAATCCGGCCCCTCACAGCGCGCGCCCTCGACCTGGTCGCCGTCCAGATCGAACAGCGCCACCTCGCCATTTCGCCCCGGTTCGTTTTCCATGGCGTGATCGTAACCAGGCGCGGCAGCCGAATTTCGCCCCGGGGCGCTTCGCCTCCCGGCGTCCGAGCCGGTCGCTGCCGGGAATTTCGCACCGCTCCGGATTCCGCGCCGGGCCGCCCGCGTGCGGGTTGTCCCGCCCCCGCATGCGCCCGCCAGCCGTGTGTCCCGCATGTTGTCCCGCCCAGCGCGCTTCGCACGCGCAGGTTGTCCCCGCTGCGCAGCGCTGCACCTGGTGCGGCAAGGGTCGCCTGGCTGCACGGAAATGCAGCAGCGTCCGGTGTAGCAAGGTCATCCTCGCTGCACCCGTGACTGTCCGGTCCCGCTCGCGGTTGCACCCGGTATGACGACCTTGCCGACCGCCCCGCTGCTGCTCCACACCCCGGCCCTCGACGAGGCCAAAGCCCCCAAGGACCAGGTGCAGCGCGCGGCCGAGCTGGCGGCGCTGCACCGGGCGGCCGGCGCGGGGGAGGCGGCGGCCGCGTGGGTGCGCGAGCTGGCCGGCCACCAGGGCGAGGAGGACCACGGCCGACTGCTGGAGCGGGTGGCCGAGGCGATCGCCCAGGCGAGCAGTCGCGAGATCATCCCGGGCAGCAACGGTCTGCTGACCGAGGAGTTGCGCTGCACGCTGGCGGCGGACGTGGTGCTCGGTGCCTCGCACACCACCGGCACGCTGCCCGAGCTCCACGCCGGCGAGCGGATGTCGCTGATCGCCGTCTGCGCGATCGCCGCCGCCATGCCGTCGTGCGTGCTCGGCGACCTGGCGCGCGAGCTCGAGGTGCTCGCCGCCGAGCTGGACGCCGCCACCGCGGCTGGCCGGGCCGCCTCCGAGGCGCTGGCCGGATGAGCAGGACCGCCCGGCGCGGGCTCGCCCCAGGTGCCGGACGTATGCTGTCCGCCACCATCCGCCCGCCGCGCACCTCGCCGCCGTGGTCGCCGGCCGCCGTCGAGGCCAAGCTGCACGCCGTCCTGGAGCTCTTCGAGCAGCGGGCGGAGCCGTGGCGGGAGGCGTTCGAGGACCTGGACGAGGATGTCCTCGCCGAGACCGCAGCAGAGGCCCGGGCGTTCGGCACCGACCCGGCTGGCGCCGTCGACCGGCTGGTGCGCGGCCTGCTGCTGGAGCTCGCCGACTGGCAGCAAGCGATCAGCGCTCTCGGCGCCGACCTCACCGCGGCCGCCCAGGACCGGCCGCTGCCCGAGCTGGCCGCCGACGCCGGCCGGACCGAGGACGTCCGCTGGCGCCGAGCGCGCGCCGCGCTGCTCGAGGCCGTCGCCCGCCACCACCACGGCCACCTGCCCACCGAGGCTGGCGGCGACCGGCCGTGGTGATCACAACCGCCCGGCGCGCGGAAGAATGAGCCGGGTGACCAGCACTCAGCCGCGCGGCATAGGCTCCCTGATCCCCACCCGCACCCAGGCTACGCCCGGCGAGAAGGCGGCCGCCCAGCTCGCGCACCTGCGCACCGCGACCGTCCCCGTGCCGGTCCTCGCCGCGGCCGCCGAGCTGATCGCCCCGCAGCTCGAAGACCCGGACCCGGCCACCCGCGACGCCGCCAGCGCCGTCCACGCCCGCCTGCTCGCCGCCATCGAGGACTCCGGCGCCGACTGACCCATCCCATCGAAGTTTGACGAGTCTCGACGGAGTTTGACCGCCCCTTCTATCTGGCAGATGGATTCGTGCGAACTCCGACGCGGGTTCCGAGCAGTGCCCTACCCTACGGCCATGGACATCGAGCTGACCGATGATGAGCATCTGCGGGCACTGGCCGTACTGGAGGCCGTCGTCAAGAACGATGCCGATGCCCTGGGGGTCCTGGCGGGCAATGCCGGCGAGCGCCCGCTGCCTGGGTTGCTCGCCGCCTACGGGCAGCACACGCTCCACCGCATCCTGATCGCCGCATTCGGCATCGACGCCACCATGGACCACGACGAAACGGGCCGACTGGTCGCCGAGATCAACGGCGATCCGATGGCCCGCATGGTCTTCGTCCTGACCGATGCCCTGCACAACCAGGCCGCTCTCGCAGGCGACGGCCCCGCCAATGCGAAGCTGGTCGCCCGCTCCATCCTCCTGGCGATTCACGCGCTCACCGACGCCGACGACCACGACGCCCTGACCCTGCTGCGCGCGCTGCGCAACGAGGTCCTCCGGGCCGGATGAGCCGTCGAAGATGACCGCCCCGACCGGTAGCCGCCGATGTGCCGGTCCTTGTCCCAGCACCCCTGCGGCATGCTCCCACCAGGCAAATCAGGGTGGGACAGTCCTAGGACCGTCCCAGCAAAAACCCGAAACCGGACACTCCGAGACACAGCTGGGACAGCCCCGTCCCAGCCCGGCGGACCGGCCAATGGGACAGGCCGGACACAGAGGGCGGGTCGACAGGGGAGGGACACAGCCCGGCACAGAACGCGGC
>NZ_JBIVVI010000731.1:0-4684 GCF_044757675.1 Kitasatospora sp. NPDC091257 | reverse complement strand
GGTCCAGACGGCGGGCCCGGTGAGCGTCTGCGGCTCCTGGCCGGCGGCGCGCGCGGCCCGCTCGTAGCGCTCCTTGGCCCGGGTGCGGACGCCGACGGCCAGCTGGATCAGGGCGGCGAAGCGGGTGGGGTTGAAGTTGACGTTGGTGAGTGTGGTGAAGACCGCGTACAGGACGAAGGCGGCGGCCTCGTCGTCCGGGGCGCCGAGGGCGCGGGCCCTGGCGGCGTACTGGGAGATGCCCTTGACCGCGTGGATGAGCAGGTCCTGGAGGTCCGAAGTGGGGGAATCCTTGCCGCAGTTGCCGATCGGACCGGCGCAGCCGGGGGTGGCGCCGGTGCGGTCGGTCTGTTCGCACTGGAAGCAGAACATGCGGGTCCTCCGGGGACTCGTGGTGTCGTTCGGGCGAGGCGGCGGGTGGGCCTCGACGCGTCCAGGATGGGGTCGGCGCTGACGGCGCATCAGGGCCGGAGGACCCCAATCCGGGGCCGGGAGACCCTGCCGGTGCGCCTGCGCCTGCGCCTGCGCCTGCGCCTGCGCCGGGTCCGCCGTGTCCGCCGGGTCCGTGGGTCCGCGCGTGGGTCGCGTCCGATCGGGTGCACCTGGCGCAGCGTTCAGACGAAAACACCGGTGGGTCGCCGCCGCTCGGGGCTTCGAGGAGAACACTCCGAGGGTTGTCTTTGTGTTCATGTGATGAAAGGACTGATGTGAAGCCCAGTCAGCATCCGACGACGGCCGTCGGCTGGGGACGAAGACTAGGCAGGGTGATGGGATCCGCCCTGGCCCTGACGCTCGTCCCCTTCGGCATGTCGCTCGTCGCACCGACGGCCGCCTACGCGGCCGGCCTCCCGGGAGGCCTCGGGCCCTGCCTGGGCGCGGACTGCCCGGCGACGTTCCCGCCGGTCAACAACGGGCCCTTCGCGGGGCGCGACGCCGGCGTGAACATCTTCGTCGGCGGCGACTTCAACGTCAGCGGCTCGGCCGCCGAGGCCGAGGGGCACGTGGTGACCCTCGGCTCCTTCAGCATGAACAAGGCCGCCGGAGTCAGCTCCGTCTACAACATCGGCATCGTCGGCGTCGGCTCGCGCGTCCCCCCGCCGGACGGGGCCGACTTCCTCACCGCCGGAGGCAACGTCACCGTGGCCCCGGGGCAGTCGCTCCTGGCCGAGGGAGGCGTCGTCCGCTACGCGGGCACGGCCACCGGCACCATCACCGGCACCAAGGTCCAGGACCCGCGGGCCGTGGCCGCCTACACGCCGCTGCGCGGCGAACTGCAGACGGCCAGCGCCTGCTACGCCGGGGTCGGCACGCCCCGCCCCGCCACCGGAACCGCCGTCAACCAGGGGTTCCAGACCCTGTTCACCGGTGACGGCACCTCCGCCCTCCAGGTCTTCAACGTCGACTTCGACATCGTCGGGCTCGGCGGCTCCACCCAGGGCGTCGCGTTCGCCGGAATCCCCGCGAACGCGACCGTGCTCGTCAACCTCGTGGGCGGCGCCCGCACCATCAACACCTACAGCGGCAGCCTCCAGGACACCGACCCCTGGAACCAGCTGCGCGAGCGACTGCTGTGGAACTTCCCCGCCGCGACGACCGTCACCCTCACGGGATCGGGGCAGTTCCAGGGCAGCGTGCTGGTCGGCAACCCGGCCAGCACCGCCACGATGAACCTGCCCGGCCTGAACGGACGGTTCTTCACCACCGGCACCCTGCTGCACAACTCCGGTTCGGGCATGACCGGGACCGAGTTCCACGCCTACCCCTTCAACGGCGACCTCCCGGACTGCGGCAACCCCCCGGCTCCCACCGGGTCGACCAGCGTGACGAAGGTCGACTCCGCGACCTCGCAGCCGCTGGCGGGTGCCACCTTCCAGCTGTGGCGTGAGACCAACGGCGTCGCGGGCCTGCAGACCTCGGGGACCACCCCGGACACCAAGGTGGGCGCCCCCTGCACCACCGGGAGCAACGGCCTCTGCACCACCGCCGACCTGCCGCTGGGCACGTACTACTGGCAGGAGACGGCGGCTCCGCCCGGCTACGACCTGCCGCAGCCCGCGGTGACGACCGTGGTCCTCGACACCAACGGCCAGAACGTCCCGGTCACCGTCCGGGACACCCGGAGCCCGGTCGTCGAGACCGGCTCCACCAGTGTGACGAAGATCGACTCGGCGACCTCGCAGCCGCTGGCGGGCGCGACCTTCCAGCTGTGGCGCGAGAGCAACGGCGTGCCCGGTCTGCAGACCTCCGGGGCCAACCCCGACACCGCCGTGGGTTCCGCCTGCGTCACCCCGGCGTCGGGCGTCTGCACGGCGGACGGCCTGCCGCTGGGCACGTACTACTGGCAGGAGGTCTCGCCGCCCGACGGGTACGAGCTGCCCGAGCTCAACGTGACCACCGTGGTGCTGGACATGAACGGGCAGCACACCCCGGTCGGCGTCGCCGACGCCCAGACCACCGCGCCCACCGGGTCCACCACCGTGACGAAGACCGACGCCGGGACGGGGCAGCCGCTGGCGGGCGCGGTCTTCCAGCTGTGGCGCGAGAGCAACGGCGTGCCCGGTCTGCAGACCTCCGGGGCCAACCCCGACACGGCCGTCGGCTCCCCGTGCGTCACCCCGGCGTCGGGCGTCTGCACGGCGGACGGCCTGCCGCTGGGCACGTACTACTGGCAGGAGGTCTCCGCGCCCGAGGGCTACAGCCTGCCGCAGCACGCGGTGACCGAGGTCGGGCTGAGCAAGGACTGCCCGTGCGTGGCGATCACGGTGGAGGACAGCAAGTGCCCGCCGCCGCCGTGCCCGCCCACCCCTTGCCCGCCGGGCGACGAGTGGAGTCCGTACGTGCGCTACACGCCCGTACCGGGCTTCCTGTGGGGCATGAACGCGTGAGCTCGTTACCGCGTGAGCTCGTGACCGCGTGAGATGACGACCCGGCCGGAGGAGCCCATGGAGGCCCCTCCGGCCGGGCGGTGCCCGGGCCGGTGTCGCGGCGCTTCGGCAGGCCGGCTCGGGGCCCTACGATGGCGCCATGAGCGGGAGCCTTCGGATATCAGGTGCACACCATGCGCAGGAGCATCGGGACGACGAGCGGCTGGAGGCCGCGGCCGGCATCCTGGCGCTGCTCGCGGACCGCACCCGGCTCGCCCTGCTCCAGCGGCTGAGCGCCGGCGAGGCCGACGTGACCACGCTGACCGAGGCGACCGGGGCCCCCCGGACGTCGGTCAGCCAGCACCTCGGCAAGCTCCGGCTGGCCGGCCTGGTCACGACCCGCAAGGACGGCAGGCGCGTCGTCTACGCGCTGCGCCACGGCCACCTGCGCCGGCTGGTCGACGAGGCGCTGAGCGTCGCCGACCACCAGATCGGCGAGCTCCCCCCGCACGACTGACCGTACCTTCCGGCTCCGCGGCCCGTGCCCTCCGGGGTGCGGGCCGCCTTTTCGTCAACATGTGCACATGCGTGCACATGTTGACCTATCCTGGTCGTGTCGTCCTGCCGCGCCCAGTCCGAGCGGGGTCCTCCATGCTGTCCGTGCTGCGCAACCGCACCTATCTGCACCTGTTCGCCGCCCAGATCGTCGCCCTGGTGGGCACCGGCCTCGCCACCGTCGCGCTCGGCCTCCTCGCGTACGACCTCGCCGGAGCGGACGCCGGATCGGTGCTCGGCACCGCACTGGCGATCAAGATGCTCGCGTACGTCGGTATCGCCCCGGTGGTCACCGCGCTGGCCCACCGCATCCCGCGCCGACGCCTGATGGCCGCCTCCGACCTCACCCGGGCCGGCGTCGCCCTCACCCTGCCCTTCGTCACCGAGGTGTGGCAGGTCTACGTCCTGATCTTCGTACTGCAATCCGCCTCGGCGGCCTTCACCCCGGCCTTCCAGTCGGTGATCCCCGAGGTGCTGCCCGAGGAGCGCGCGTACACCCGCGCCCTGTCGCTGTCCCGGCTCGCCTACGACACCGAGAGCCTGGTCAGCCCGGTGCTCGCGGCCGCCCTGCTCGCGCTGATCAGCTACAACTGGCTGTTCTGGGGCACCGCCGCCGGGTTCCTCGCCTCCGCCGTCCTGGTGGTCTCCGCCGCCCTGCCGAAGCGGGTACGGCCGGAGCCGGTCGGGCAGGGCGGCCCGGAGCCGACCCGGGCGGAGCCGGTCCGGTCGAAGCGGGAGCGGGCGCGGCCCGGTGGGGGCGTCCTCGCCCGGTCCGTCCGCGGCACCCGGCTGTTCCTCGCCGTGCCCCGGCTGCGCGCGATGCTCGCCCTGGACCTCGCGGCGGCCGCCGCCAGTGCGATGGTGATCGTCAACACCGTCGTCTACGTCCGCGGCCCGCTCGGCCGCCCCGCCACCGACGTCCCGATCGCGCTCGGCGCCTACGGGGCCGGGTCGATGGTCGTGGCGCTGCTGCTGCCCCGGGTGCTGGACCGGCTGCCGGACCGGACCGTCATGCTCCCGGCGGCCTTCGGCATCGTCGGCCTCTTCGCCCTGCTCGCCGCGCTGACCGCCGCCGGGCCGGGCGCCTGGCGCTGGCCCGTCCTGCTCGCCGTCTGGGCGGCGTTCGGCGCGGTCGGCTCGCTGATCCTCACCCCCACCGGCCGGGTCCTGCGCGACTCGGTGGCGGCCGAGGAGCTTCCCGCCGTCTTCGCCGCCCAGTTCTCCCTCTCCCACGGCTGCTGGCTGCTCACCTACCCCCTGGCCGGCTG
>NZ_JBIVVI010000730.1:0-4687 GCF_044757675.1 Kitasatospora sp. NPDC091257 | reverse complement strand
GCTTCGATGCGTACGTGACGGATCGACTCCCGCCTCTCACCCCGTTATGACCTGCGGACTCATGCCCTAACCGGGACTTTGCAACAGCCCTGGAAAGCCCAAGGACTCCTGTTCCGCCTTGCGCGACGTCTTCAATGCGATAATCTACGTCAACCGCACGGGAATCCCCTGGAAGTATCTCCCGCACGACTTCCCCAACCACGGCACCCCCGTCTATGCCTACTACGCTGCCTGGCGTGACGAGGGAATATTCACCCAACTCAACTACGACCTCACCGGACTGGCCCGAGTAAAGGAAGGCCGCAAACCCGAGCCGACCGCCTCGGTGATCGACACCCAGAGCGTGAAGACCTCCACCAACGTGCCCCTGACCAGCCAGGGAACTGATGCCGCGAAGAAAATCGTCGGCCGGAAGAGGGGCATCCTCACCGACACCATCGGACTCATCCTCGCCGTCGCCGTCACCGCCGCGAGCCTGTCCGAGAATGCCCTGGGAATACGCCTCCTCAATCAGGCCAAGAAGACCTACCCGAGCATCTCCAAGAGCTGGGTCGACACTGGCTTCAAGAACGCAATGATCGAGCACGGCGCAAGCCTCGGAGTCGACGTCGAGGTCGTCCATCGGAAGTCCGACGCCCCTGGAGTTCACGTGGCGAAAAGGCGATGGGTGGTCGAACGAAGCTTGGGGTGGATCATGCAACGCCGCCGTCTCGCCCGCGACTACGAGACCCTCCCGGCCAGCTTCGAAGCCATGATCCACATCGCCTCGATCGACAACCCCACCAAGCGCATAACGGACGGGACCACACCAACCTGGCGAGGAACTTACTAGAATATAAAGGGCAAACTACTCTCACCAAATGCCCTCCCAGACAGGACGCTCGGTAAATACGCTGACGGCAGCGTGCTGTACTAGAATTCGACATCCCTCATCGGATATTAATTCCGGTAAACTTTCGGTGCTTCCGAGTTGGCGGCTCTCCTGCATGGAGCGGGTACACATAGTTCTCGTAGTTTTTGAAGAGCAGCTCCGGCAGCTCGGGAAGGTCTTTGACGGAATGCACAGCAAAGCTCAAAGAACCTTTTTGCGATCCCGCCTCGCCAGCAGTACTGTCCAGCAAATAGAATTGGGCATAGTATCCGCCAGCGGGTCCTCCAACGAACATGGTAAAGAGCGGATTTGCATGCTCGGGGGCCTCGGAGACCCAATGTGACTCGATGTTGTCAGCCATCAGGTCACCGACCACGAAGTCTTCTCCGACAATCAACTTCTTCCCGAGCAGCGAGGGCAGCGAGAAGGCTGGATTATTCTCAGCTTGCGTGTATCTTTGCGCGATCAGGCTCGCCAGCTCTTCCCGCGAGGATGCCACTCCCGAGAATTCACTCTTCGCTGGATAAACCTCCTGCCCGGAAGTTTCGAACAGTGGCCCCGAGTACCCCTCAAGCGCGCTATCGATGCCCCGGACTTCGAAGCTCATTACAGGCCCCTTATTTCCGGCGAGGCTTTCCTCTCTGTAGAAGAATTCAAGAAAGTATTCGGCATTCTCAATCTCATTGCGGATGATGAATAGTGGCTCTTCCCACTCGGGTTCCCCTTGCGCCCAACTTGCCACAATTGGATCTGGCGCCAGATCATGGACTGTAAAGTCCTCCCCGGCCACAACATCGCCGTTCTCTGGTCCGCAAAGCCAGAAGGCCATATGCTTTCCGCTTAGCTCATGCTTGCTCTCCAGGGCTTTGACAAGACTTTCCCGTGACGAGGCACGCCCAACGGGCTGCCCCGTGTAAGGGTAAACCTGATCCCCACCAGTTACGAAGAGCTGACCGGAGTAGCCCTCGGGGAGCATGTCAGCGTCATGGACAAGGAACTCTGGATCATCTCCGACATCGCTCTCCCAGTAGTAGAACTTGAGATACTCCCGAGCGCCATCAATATCTTGGTTATAGACAATGAAGAGCAGTCCCAAGGCGGGCTCCCTGTCCACCCAGCGCGCAAATATGGGTTCCGGCGCCAGGCCATTGACCGTAAAGTCCTCCCCGGCCACCACCTTGTTCTGATCGCTGAACTGGCCAAACAGGTAGAAGGCCGCGTGGCTCTTGCTCAGCTTGTATCTGTTCTCTAGGAGCTTAGCCATTCCCTCCGGCGACGTAGCATAGCCGGTGGCGTTCTCTGTATGTGGATAGACATCTTGACCGCGAGTTTCGAAGAGTGGCCCTGTATACTCGCCGGGGAGATCATTTACGCCGTAGACTTGGAAATACCACTCGAGTTCTTCTCCGTTAGTTGACTCTTCGTTGTAGTAGGCTCGGAAAGACTCCTCGAGGCTTCCTTCGGCAATGGACTTTTCTTCCCGTCGATAGTAAAATAGAAGGTAGAATGAAGCGTCCTCAATATCATTATTGATGACGGCGAAAGCAGGCTCGCCGACCGGGGCTTGCGGCATCCAAATCGCGTTGATCGGTTCAGGCTCTAGGTCAATGACTTCGAAGGCCTGGCCAGCCACCACATCACCGTTCTCTGGCCCAAAGAACGAGAAAGACCTTAGGTCGGGCACTCCGTACATCCGGTGAGCGCGGTGTCTGATACTGTATTGCATGACTTTGGTTTTCGCTGCTACAGAAAGCTCGGCAAAGCTCTTCGATGTTTGAGGCGGTGGACCCTGAGCTTGCAGCTGCAACGCCTCGTTTTCTGGCGCACCGTGGTGCTCGGCCTCAGTTTCCCATTCTGCTATTTGAAGAATGCTAGCGGCTGCTCCGTTTCCGACCGTTCTCTGCAGCGCGCTGAGCGCATTACCTGCAGTGCGCTCAGACTTCCCTCCGCGACCGGATCTGGCCGCCTGTGTATCGTTTGAATCTTTCCGGAAATGTTCTCGACGAGGCATCTTATGCTCTTTTTCAATAGACCATAGGCAGCGTACCTCCGGAAGGCGCTTCACATTTAATTCGAAGCCCGGTGGTGCTACTAAACAACTATCGCATAGGTTTCGACCCATCGCTATCTCGGCTGATCGCCATCGGGCAAGTTAGCTTCCCTAACCTCGATCTTGCATGACGGCTCGTCAGCTTGGCTGGCGGGCCGCGTCTGCTTGTCCGGGCTGAGTTTTATGCCTGTAGACAGACCGAGGGCCCGACTGTCGCGTTGGGTGGGCGCCGGGTTCCACGTCTCCGGAAGTGGTCCGCTGCTCGTCGGATGGGGCGATGTCGCTGGTCAGCCGGGGTCGGGTCTGCACAAAGAACGGTGTAACTCCCGATCAAGGAAGTAGCACCTGATGAAGGAAGTGACCGTCTCGGCCGAGGCCGTGGAGGCCGTGCGGCCGGCGGAGTTGCAGCCGGCCGCCTTGGACGACCAGCTGATCGGCCAACTCGTCGACCGGGCCCGTGCGAGCGGGCTGCAGCTCACCGGCGCCGGAGGCCTGCTCCAGCAGCTGACGAAGAAGATCCTGGAGTCCGCACCCGAGGGCGAGATGACGGACCACCTCGGCTACGAGAAACACGATCCGGCCGGGACCGGCAGCGGGAACTCCCGCAACGGCACGCGGTCGAAGACCGTGCTGACCGAGGTCGGCCCAGTCGAGATCGACGTTCCACGGGACCGGGAGGGCTCGTTCGAGCCGCAGCTGGTCCGCAAGCGCCAGCGGCGCCTGTCCGGGGTGGACGAGATGGTGCTCTCGCTGTCCGCCCGCGGCCTGACGCACGGCGAGATCTCCGCGCACCTGGCCGAGGTCTACGGCGCCGAGGTCTCCAAGCAGACCATCTCCACCATCACCGACCAGGTGATCGAGGGCATGGCCGAGTGGCAGAACCGCCCCCTCGACCCGGTCTATCCGGTGGTCTTCATCGACTGCGTCCACGTGAAGCTCCGCGACGGCCAGGTCGCCAACCGGCCGATCTACGTGGCGCTCGCGGTCACGGTCGAAGGCACGCGGGAGATCCTCGGGCTGTGGGCCGGCGACGGCGGCGAGGGCGCGAAGTACTGGCTGCACGTCCTGACCGAGATCAAGAACCGCGGCGTCGCGGACGTCTGCATGGTCGTCTGCGACGGCCTCAAGGGCCTGCCCGATGCCATCGGCACGGTCTGGCCGCAGGCCGTCACCCAGACCTGCATCGTCCACCTGATCCGGGCCTCGTTCCGCTACGCGGCCCGTCAGGACTGGGACAAGATCTCCAAGGCCCTCAAGCCCGTCTACACCGCGCCGACCGAGGACGCCGCCCTGGAGCGGTTCGTCGAGTTCAGCGAGGCCTGGGGCAGGAAGTATCCGGCGATCGTGCGGCTCTGGGAGAACGCCTGGGCCGAGTTCGTGCCGTTCCTGAGCTTCGACATCGAGGTCCGCCGGGTCATCTGCACCACGAACGCGATCGAGTCCGTGAACGCCCGCATCCGCAAGGCCGTCCGCTCGCGCGGGCACTTCCCGAACGAGCAGGCGGCCCTGAAGTGCGTCTACATGGCGGTCATGTCCCTCGACCCGACCGGTGACGGCCGCAAACGCTGGATGACCCGCTGGAAGGCCGCGCTGAACGCCTTCGAGATCACCTTCGACGGCCGACTCTCCGCCGGCCGCCGCTAACTCAACCCAACCGAGTTACACCGTTCACTGGACAGACCCGGCTACCGCGGTGACGTCAACACTGTTCAGCGCCATCTGCGGCTCTACCGAACCGGAGCGATCCCGGTACAGGCCCCGCTCCC
>NZ_JBIVVI010000729.1:0-4692 GCF_044757675.1 Kitasatospora sp. NPDC091257 | reverse complement strand
GGCGCCGGGTGGGGCGCCGGGTGGGGCGCCGAGCGGGGCGCCGGAAAATGCCGAGCAGATTGTCAGTCCCACCCTCTAACGTCGAGGCATGGGGGAAATCACGTACGTCCGAGGCGATGCCACCACGCCCCAGGGCAAGGGCGTGAAGGTGATCGCGCACGTCTGCAACGACCTCGGCGGGTGGGGCAGGGGCTTCGTGCTCGCGCTCTCCAGACGCTGGCCCGAGCCCGAGGCCGCGTACCGACGCTGGCATCGAGAGCGGGCGAAGAACGACTTCGGCCTGGGCGCCGTCCAACTGGTGGCGGTCGATCCGCACGTCTGGGTGGCCAACCTGGTCGGCCAGCGCGGCATCCGCACGGGGCGCTCGACCGGGGTGCCGGTGCGGTACGAGGCGATCGACACCGGACTGGCCGCACTCGGTGAGCACGCGCTCCGGCTCGGTGCCTCCGTCCACATGCCGCGGATCGGCTGCGGCCTGGCGGGCGGGCGGTGGGACCGGGTCGAGCCGCTGGTCACCGCCCGGCTGACGGCCCGGGGCGTACCGGTGACCGTCTACGACATCGACTGACGGCCTGCTCCAGCAGGTCCTCCCCTTCCACCGATCCGCCTCTCCACCGTTCCGTCGACCGGTTCCTACCGGTCCGCCGGCTCCGCCCGGTCGGACCCGACCGCCACGCGCGCGGCCGGCCAGGCGTACACGTACTCGGGCAGCAGGAACCCTCCGGGGAACTCGCCCTCCTGTGCCCGGACCCGCTCGGCGCCCTCGCGCTCGTAGAAGGCGATCGCGCGGGTGTTGTCCCGCAGCACCTCCAGGGAGAGTCCGGCCCCGGGGTGCCGCTCGGCGACATGGGTGCGGGCCGCGGTCAGCAGCTCGCGCCCGATGCCGCCGCCGTTCAGGCCGGGGCGGACGTGCAGGTTGTCGATCAGCACCCCGCCGTCCGGCTGCGGGACGAGGTAGATGAATCCGACCGTCGCGCCCGCCCGTTCGGCGACCAGCAGTTCGGGCGTGTTCTCCGGCCCGCCGTAGTCGGCGCAGTCGGTGGCCAGGCGCAGTGCCCACAGTTCGCGCCGCTGGGCGACCATCCCGTCACCCAGTCCCGCCTCGGGGACGATCCCCCGGTAGGTGGTGCGCCAGCTGTGGGCGTGCAGCTCGGCGACGGACTCGGCGTCCTGCACTCCGCCGCGCCGGATGACGGTCAGTCCTGAACTGATCATGTGACCAGCCTCCCACAGAGATGGAGTTGAACATGTTCAACCGATACGTCTACAGTACCGCTCAGCTTTTGAACGCGTTCGAAACAAGGGGGGTCGCCGTGGCACCGGATGCGGAGGGGGCATCCGGTGCCACGAACACCGACACCGGATGGAACGTCGTCTCCGGCTAGGCTCGTGCTCGTGGACGACCTGGCAGCGACGAACCGAACGGACGGCGAGAACGGCACGGCCGGGGCTCCGGCCGCGCCCGACCCGGGGAGCGGGACCGGGCCGGAGGGCGGAGCACTGCCCGGCGGCCGGGCCCAGCCCAAGACCGACAAGAGTGAGGCGACCCGTGCCCTGATCCTGGAGACCGCCATGCGGCTGTTCCAGGAACGGGGCTACGAGAAGACCACCATGCGCGCCATCGCCACCGAGGCCGGCGTCTCGGTGGGCAACGCGTACTACTACTTCTCGGCGAAGGAATTCCTGATCCAGGGGTTCTACGACCGGATGACCTACGAGCACGCGGCCGACGCCAAGCGCCGGATGTCCCACACCCGGGACTTCTCCGAGCGGCTGGAGATCGCACTGACCTCCTGGCTCGACACGGCCGCGCCGTACCACGAGTTCGCCGCGCAGTTCTTCCGGACGGCGGCCGACCCGACCAGCTCGCTGAGCCCGTTCTCCAACGATTCCCACCCGGCCCGGGCGACGGCGGTCGAACTGTTCCGCGACGTCCTCCAAGGCTCGGAGCTGGCGCCCAAACTGGACGCCGAACTGGTCGAGCTCCTGCCCGACGTGCTCTGGCTGTACCTGATGATCGTGGTCCTCTACTGGGTCTTCGACCGGACCGAGGACACCGAGCGCACGCGGGAGTTCGTCCGCCGGTCCACCCCCATGGCGGCCCGGGTGATCAACCTCTCGCGCTACCGGGTGTTCCGGCCGATCGTCCGTGACGCCAAGGGCCTGATCCAGGACTTCATCCTGCCCACCATCGGCAAGACGGCGGTCACGTAGCGCCCGCGGCAACACCGGAGGCCGGCCCGCGAACGGGCCGGCCTCCGGTGCGGGAACGGGCTCAGAACTCGGTCGGCGTCCAGGCCCGCACCGGGGTGCGCAGCAGCAGGTCCACGGCGGCCGCCGCCCCCGGGCGCAGCTCGCCGACCAGGCCGGCCGCGGCCAGCCTCGACGCCGTCTCCGCGCCCAGGTAGAGCGAGCCCAACTCCGAGGCGCCGAGCGCGAGGTCGGCGTCGTCCGTGGTCCGGGTGCAGCGGCCGGTGCCGTCCTCGGCCGTCTCCAGCGCCCAACGGCCGGAGGCGTAGCCCAGCTTGTCGTCGACCTCCAGCACCACCCGACCGGGGGCGCCGTAGCTGCGGGCGCGGAACGCGGCCTCGACGTCCAGCACCCGCAGCCACACGACGTCCGCGTTGTCCTCGTGCGGGGTGGCCGCGCGCGGGTCCTGGAGCAGCAGCGGCAGCGGGTCGTCCGGGCCGAGCCTGCACACCTCGACCCTGGCCACCCAGTCGACGGACAGCACCAGGCGCCAGAGTTCGACGGCGGTGGGCAGGTCGAGGGCGATGAAGTCGTCCACGGTGAGCTTGCAGTCGGGGTAGGCGCCGTCCCACTTGGTCCCGATCCGGTAGACCACCAGGCCGGTGACCACGTCGGCGGCGTCCCGGTGGACGGCGGCGAACGGCTCCTTGAACTCGTCGCCCGGTGACCGGACTTCGCCGACCGTGCGCTCCCACCAGAGCGCGTCGCGGTCGATCGCGCCCGACTGGGTGCGCCGCCAGCGCTCGTACAGCTCCGCGCCCAGCTCGCGCAGCTCCGCCATGGTCACGAAGTCGATCCGGCCGCCGGGGACACCGGGCAGGCCCTCGCGCAGACCCCGGGTGCGGCGCAGCTCGATGTTCCAACCGCCGCCCCGGGTGGCCGGGCCGAAGCCGAACCGGCCGTAGATGTTGTACTCGGCGGCGGCCAGGATCGCGACCGCGCTGCCGCGCTCGGCGGCGCCCGCGAGGTCCCTGCGCATCATCGCGTTGAGCAGGCCGCGGCGGCGGTGGGTGGCGCTGACCGTGACGTTGGTGATGGCGTCGGCCGGGACGACGGCGCCGCCCGGGACGGTCAGTTCGGCGTCGAAACTGCGGAAGGTGGCGATCTGGCGCTCGCCGTCGAAACCGGCCAGCATCCGGCCCGGCTCCCACTGCCGACGGCGCAGGTCCGGCGCGACGGCCACGTCGGGGCGCAGGAAGCCGAAGTTGAGCGCCCGGTTCCACTCCGCCACCTCGTCCACCGAGACGGCCCGGACCTGGAGCCCGCTCACGCTGTCGATGTCCGTGTGATCGATGCTGTTGCCCATGGGGCCACCGTACGGCGGCCCTCCGGGGGTGGCATCCGAATTATTCCGTGCCCGACCCGTGGTGCTCGCCGGGCACCACCACCCAGTGGTTGGTGCGCAGGACGCGGTCCGCGAAGTCCAGGTCCCGCTCGCCGACCAGCCGGAATCCGAGCGCCCGGCAGATCCCGTTGGACGGTCCGTTGGTGGTCCCCGGGTTGGCGTGCACCTCGCCCCAGCGGCCGTCCTCGGCGGCGGCGTCCAGCACCCTGCGGACGGCCGCCTTGGCGAGGCCGCGCCCCTGGTACTCGGGCAGCACCATCCAGCCGATCTCGGAGAAGCTCTCGCCGTCCTCCTGGTCCGACCAGAGCGTGACGGTGCCCGCCGCCTCTCCGTCCTGCGCGCCGTCCGGCACGATCATCCTGATCCAGGAGCTGTCCCCGGCCACCAGGGCCAGGTCCCTGCGCAGCCGCTCCTCAACCCGCGCCCGGGGCAGCGGGCCGCCGAGTTCGGCCATCATCACCGGGTCGCAGCGCATCCGGACGTACGCCTCGACGTCCCCCGCCCGAACATCCCGCAGTCGCACGACGCCTCCTCAGTATCGGTTCGCGCGGTCACGCTAGCGCGCCCCACCGACAGTGGCGCCCGGGCGGGCCCGCCTGGCATCCTCGTGCCGGTTCAGGTGCAGACGATCCGCTTCGGGGGGAACCATGGAGGACGAGTACGTCCGCAGGCTGAAGGAGTACGAGGGCCGGGCGCTGACGGCGAAGCTGGTCGGCGGGCTGACCGTGGCCGGCTGGCTCTGGGCGCTCTGGCTGGTCCTCGCGCCGGGCAACGGGCTGTGCGGCTCACCGGCCTTCTACCAGCCGACCGGCTTCCACCTGGCCGAGGTCTGCGACTCCGAGATGATCGGCCGGGTCGGCGGCGCGTTCGCCGTCTTCCTCGTGTCGCTCCCGGTCGCCGCGCTCTGGGGCTGGACAGTGGTGCGGCTGCGCGACAGCCGCCGGGCGGTGGCCGCCGTGGCCGGCCGGTAGCCCGGTGGGGCGGCGGCCGGCTCGGCCTCCCGGACGCCCTCGGTGCCGAGTACCTCGCGCCGAACCGGTTCCGGGGACGCCCTGATCGCGCTCGACCCGGTCCTCGCGGCCGCCGCCGAGGGGGTG
>NZ_JBIVVI010000728.1:0-4692 GCF_044757675.1 Kitasatospora sp. NPDC091257 | reverse complement strand
CCCCTCTCGCGCCCTCCCCTCTCGCCCGCTCCCTCTCGCCCGCGTCCCGCTCAGCTGCTCGCCCTTCGCGCGCCTCCCCCGTCACGTCGACCCCGGATCGGCCATGCTCTCCTTCGTCCTGCGGCGGACCGCCCAGGCCCTCGCGGTCCTGGTCGCGGTCTCCGCCGCCGCCTTCGCCCTCTTCTACGCCGCGCCCGCCGACCCGGCCCGCGCCGCCTGCGGCCCGCGCTGCGACAGCGGGCAGGTCGCGGCGGTGCGCCAGAGCATGGGCCTGGACCAGCCGCTGCTCACCCAGTACACCGACTACCTGGTCGGAGTGGTCGCCGGGCGGGACATCGGCGACGTGGACGGCTCGACCATCCACTGCGACGCACCCTGCCTCGGCTACTCCTACCGGCTGCACCAGCCCGTCACCGAGGCACTGGCCGACCACCTGCCCGTCACCCTCTCGCTGACCGCCGGGGCGCTCGCCGTCCTGCTGGTGTTCGGTCTCGGCACCGGGTTCGTCTCCGCGCTGCGGCACGGGCGGCGGACCGACCGGCTGCTCTCCGGCTTCACCCTGGTCGGCGCGAGCGTGCAGATCTACTTCCTCGGGTACGTCGCGCAGTGGCTGCTGGTGTACTCCACCGGGCTGCTGCCGCTGCCCTCCTACACTCCGCCGGCCGACGACCCGGCCGCCTGGGCGGGCGGGATGCTGCTCCCCTGGTTCGTCCTCGGCTTCGTCAACTCGGCCGTGTTCGCCCGGCTTTCGCGCTCGCAGCTGCTGGAGACGATGAACGAGGAGTACGTCCGCACGGCCCGCGGCAAGGGTCTGGGACGGCTGCGCGCCCACCTGAAGTACACCTCGCGCGGCGCCGCCGGGCCGCTGGTGCAGCTGATCGGGCTGGAGGCCGGGGTGCTGCTCGGCGGAGCAGTGATCACCGAGACGGTGTTCGGGCTGAACGGGGTCGGACGGTTCGCCGCGGAGGCCGTCGCCGGGCAGGACCTGCCCGCCGTGGTCGGCGCGGTGCTGCTGGCCGCCTGCTTCATGGTGCTGTTCGTCGCGCTGGCCGACCTCGCGGTCGCCTGGCTCGATCCGCGTGTGCGGCTGAGCTGATGGGGAGTCCTTCGATGAAATCCACTGTTCCCGGGGACGGCGTGCGGCACGAAGGGGCGAAGGGCACCGCGGCGGGGAGCGACGAGCCGGTGCTGAGCGTCCGCGACCTGACCGTCGCCTTCGCCGACCCGCGCGGCGGCGCACCCGTGACCGCCGTCCGGAACCTCTCCTTCGACCTCGCGCCGGGTGAAGTCCTGGGCCTGGTCGGCGAGTCGGGCTCCGGCAAGTCGACCGTCGGGCTCGCCGTCCTCGGTCTGCACGACCCGCGCACCACCACCGTCACCGGCTCGATCCGGCTGGGCGGACAGGAAGTCGTCGGTGCCGAGGAGTCCGCGCTGCGCGGGGTGCGGGGCGGACGGGCCGCGCTGGTCTTCCAGGACGCGCTCACCTCGCTCAGCCCCTTCCACGGCGTGGGTGCCCAGCTCGCCGAGATGTACCGGCTGCACCACCCGGGCACGGGCCGCGCCGAGGCGGGCCGGCGGGCAGCCGAGATGCTCGACCGGGTCGGCATCCCGGCGGCCCGGAGCCGCGACTACCCGCACCAGTTCTCCGGCGGCATGCGCCAGCGGGTGATGATCGCGATGGCGCTGATGAACGACCCCCGGCTGATCATCGCGGACGAGCCG
Organism: Kitasatospora sp. NPDC091257; assembly: GCF_044757675.1. Taxonomy (NCBI): domain Bacteria; kingdom Bacillati; phylum Actinomycetota; class Actinomycetes; order Kitasatosporales; family Streptomycetaceae; genus Kitasatospora; species Kitasatospora sp. NPDC091257. The sequence goes on along the minus strand of NZ_JBIVVI010000728.1, from coordinate 2,970 downwards.
ACCACCGCCCTGGACGCCCGCGTCCAACGGCAGGTCCTCGACCTGCTCGGCGAGTTGCAGCGCGAGCACGGGACGGCGGTGCTGCTGGTCAGCCACGACCTGGGCGTGGTCGCCGGGACGACGGACCGCACGCTGGTCATGCGCGGCGGGGCCGGGATCGAGTCCGCGCCGACCGCCGAACTGCTGGCCGCGCCGCGCGAGCCGTACACCCGGGCCCTGGTGGGCGCGGCGCTCCGGCTGGACTCGGTGCCGGGCACCGCCCTGCCGACGGTCGACGAGCCGACACCCTCGCGGACGTTCCGGCCGCGGACCGTCGAGCGCCCCGAGCGCTGGCTGGTCGAGGTGGACGACCTGTCCGTGCACTTCCCGGGGCGCCGGCGCTTCCCCGGCCTGCGGGCCGAACCGGTCCGGGCGGTCGAGGGCGTCGGCCTGCGGATCGCCCCCGGCGAGACACTCGGGCTGGTCGGCGAGTCCGGCTCCGGGAAGTCCACCACCTCGCGGGTCCTGGCCGGACTGCAACGACCCACCGGCGGAAGGGTGCTGTACGACGGCCAGGACGTCACCCGGCCCGACCGGGAGCTCCGGAGGCGGCTCAGCCGCGAGATCCAGCTGGTCTTCCAGGACCCGTACGCCTCGCTCAACCCGCGCCGGACGATCGGCCGGACCCTGGACACCCCGCTGCGCCTGCACACCTCGCTGGGCCCGGCCGAACGGCGGGAGCGCTCCGTCGAACTGCTGGAGCAGGTCGGGCTGGAGGCCGGGCACCTGGACCGCTACCCGCACGAGTTCTCCGGCGGGCAGCGCCAGCGGATCGGCATCGCCCGGGCGCTGGCCCCGCAGCCGCGGCTGATCATCGCCGACGAGCCGGTCTCCGCGCTCGACGTGTCGGTGCAGGCCCAGGTGCTCAACCTGCTGATGGAGCTGCGCGAACGGCTCGGCGTGGCGTTCCTGTTCGTCTCCCACGACCTCGCGGTGGTACGGCACTTCTGCGACCGGGTGGCGGTGATGCACCGGGGCCGGCTGGTCGAGTCCACCGACCGGGACCAGCTCTTCGAGGCGCCGCACACCGCGTACACGAGGGAGCTGCTGGCGGCGGTGCACTGAGACGGTCCGGGCCGCCCGGCGAGTGGCCCGGCGGACGGCTCGACGGACGGCCCGACGGACGGCTCGGCGGACGGCTCGGCGAGTGGCGTGGAAGTGAACGGGCAGGTCGTTCGCCGTTCGTTCGGCTGCGCCGGTCCGGCTCAAGACGCTAGCGTGCAGGCGATGTGACGTAGGAGACCCGAGCAAGGAATCACCAACCGAGGAGGCACATTTGTCGGACGACCTGCTCATCGCAAAGATCAACCACGGCTTCGATCACCTCGACGCCGACGGCGACGGCCTGCTCACCGAGCGGGACCACGTCCTGATGGGCCTCTCGGTGGCCCGCTCGCTCGGCCATCAGGAGGGTTCCGAGGCCGAGGCCGTGATAGTCCGCGCCTACCTGACGACCTGGCACGACCTGCACCTCGCCCGGCTGCCCGCCGGCACCGAGGCGATCACCCGTCAGCAGTTCGTCACCTCGACCGGCTCTCTCGCCGACGACCCCGAGGCCGCGCGCGAGATCCTCGGCGCGCTCGCCGAGGCCTTCCTCGCCGTCGCCGACGCCGACCGCAGCGGGACGGTGGACGCCGGTGAGTTCTTCGTCTTCCAGCGCGGCCACTTCGCCGGCCTCTCCCGCGACGACGCCGACGAGGCCTTCCGCCACCTCGACACCGACGGCGACGGCGTGCTCTCCGCCGCCGAGTTCACCACCGCGATCATCGAGTTCTGGACCAGCCGCGACCCGGACGCGCCCGGCAACTGGTGGACGGGCAAGCCGCCGTACGCCTTCTGAGCCGTACGGCGGACGGCCCTCCCCCGTGAGCCGGAAGCGCGGGGGCGGGCCACCGTTGACATCGTGGACGCCGTGGCCGTCACGACTGCTGTGAATGCCGTGGCCGCCGTGGCCGCCGTCCGGGGCGGTGGTGGTGGGCCGGGCTCACCTCCGAGCGGACGGCTCCTTCACCGGACGGGCCGGACTCCCGCCGCGCGACGAGCCGCCCGAACGCCGGCTGACGCTCACCACCAGGCAGACGCCCGCCACCACGATCGCGCCGCCCGCGAGGGTCGGGCCGGTCAGCGGTTCGGCGAGGATCAGCCAGCCCAGCAGCACCGCGACCACCGGGTTCACGTAGGCGTAGGTGGCGACCAGGGTCAGCGGGGCCGACCGCAGCAGCCAGGCGTACGCGGTGAAGGCGAGCAGCGAGCCGAACATCACCAGGTAGGCGAGGGCCAGCCAGGACCGCCCGGAGATCGTTCCGAGATCCAGCCCGTGCTGCTCTCCACGGCCCAGTCCGATCACCAGGTCGCCGACTCCGCCGACCAGCATCTGGTAGGCGCTCGCGGCCAGCACGTTGTCGGGCATCGGGATCTTCTTGGTCGCGAAGGAGCCGGTCGCCCAGAGCAGGGTGGCAGCGATGATCATGATCACGCCGGTCGGCTCGATCGACCCGCCGATCGCGGGCGCCGACAGGACGCCGAGACCGACCAGTCCGAGCAGCACCCCGGCCAGCTCGGCGGGCCTCGGGCGCTCGCCGCCGACCGCCGTGAGCACCACCATCCACAGCGGGACCGCGGCCACCAGCAGGGCGGCCAGCCCGGAGGGGACGGAGGTCTCGCCCAGGACCACCAGTCCGTTGCCCCCGGTCAGCAGCAGCAGGCCGACCAGGGCGGAGGAGGCCAGCTGCCGCTTGGTCACCTTCAGACCGGCCGGGCCCTGGCGCACCAGGAGGTAGCCGGTCAGCAGCAGGCCGGCGACGAGGAAGCGGGCGGCGGCGGAGAGGAAGGAGGGCATCGTCTCCACGGCGATCCGGATCGCGAGGTACGTCGACCCCCAGACGATGTAGACCACGAGGAGGGCCAGCCAGACCGCGCCGCCGAGGCGGG
>NZ_JBIVVI010000727.1:0-4707 GCF_044757675.1 Kitasatospora sp. NPDC091257 | reverse complement strand
CCTTCTGGCCCTTGATGCGCAGGAACTCGACGGCCTTCTCGACGTTGCCCTCGGCCTCGTCCAGGGCCTTCTTGCAGATGCACCGGCCGTCAGGCAGATCAGGGTGCACACCACCAGGATCGCCATCAGGGCGATCAGGTCGAGCTTCCGGCCGTCCATCACGGCCCGGCGCGCCCCGGATCCCCGGGCACCGTTCCCCGAGCCGGCGGGTTCCCGCTGCGGCCGCTGAATCTCCGATGACACTGCGCGTCTCCCACGGTCCGGGAGGGCAGCCGCCGGGGGACGCGCCCAGCACACAGAACAGCCGCATCGCGCCGCATGTCTCGTGGGGTTGCTTCCCCGGCTCCGCCGCGCGACGCGACGAAGCCTGCCCCCAAAGATCATGCAGCCGAGCGGCTACACGAGAACCATGGAAACCGACGCCTGACACGGTGTCAACCCGCCCCGGGCCGACGGCGGATCCCCGACGGAACGAGCCGCCGGTGTCGCCTCCCCGCCGGGGGAGGCGACACCGGAAGGGCCTCAGGCGGTGCGGCGCAGCAGCGCCAGGTACATCGCGTCGGTCCCGTGCAGGTGCGGCCACAGCTGCACGTCCGGCCCGTCGCCGAGCGCCGGGACGCCGGGCAGCAGCGGGCGCGCGTCGATCCACTCGACCCGGCCGTCCTCGGCCCGCAGCACGTCGTCCACGACCGCGCGGGTCTCCGCGAGGTGCGGCGAGCAGGTCGCGTAGCCGACCACGCCGCCGACCCGGGTGGCATCGATCGCCGAGCGCAGCAGGTCCCGCTGGAGCGGGCCGAAGGCCGCGACGTCGGCCGGCCGGCGCCGCCAGCGCGCCTCCGGGCGGCGGCGCAGCGCGCCGAGGCCGGAGCACGGCACGTCGACCAGCACCCGGTCGAAGCCGCCGGACCGCCAGGCCGGGCGCGTCCCGTCGGCCGCGATCACGGTGTACGGGCCGGGGTTGCCGGCCAGCGCCCGCGCCACCAGCCGGGCCCGGTGCGGCTGCTTCTCGCTCGCGACCAGGGCCGCGCCCCGCTCGGCGGCGAGCGCGCCGAGCAGCGCGGCCTTGCCGCCGGGGCCGGCGCAGCCGTCCAGCCAGAGCCGGTCCGGCCCCTCCAGCGGCGCCGCCGCCAGCGCCAGTGCGACCAGCTGGCTGCCTTCGTCCTGAACGCCCGCCCGGTTCTCCTGCACCGCCGCGATCGATCCCGGGTCGCCGCCCTCGGCGAGCCGCAGCGCGAACGGGGACCAGCGGCCCGGCTCGGCCTCCGGCAGCGCCTCGGCGAGCTCGCCGACGGTGGCCCGGCCGGGGCGGGCGACCAGGGTGACCTCGGGCCGCTCGTTGTCGGCCCGCAGCAGCTCCTCCATCGCGGTGCGCCCGGAGGCGTCCGGCTGCCAGCGGCCGAGCGAGTCCCAGAGCGCGGAGACGACCCAGCGCGGGTGCGAGTGGACGACGGCCAGGTGGTCCTCGGCGTCCTTGTCGTACGGCGGGGCGACCTTCTCGATCCAGGCGTCCAGGTCGTGGGCGCTGATCCGGCGGAGCACGGCGTTGACGAACTTGGCCTTGCCGTCGCCGAGCACCACCCGGGCCAGTTCGACGGTCGCCGAGACGGCCGCGTGGCTGGGGATGCGGGTGGTGAGCAGCTGGTGCGCGCCGAGCGAGAGCACGTCCAGCACCGGCGGGTCGACCTTGCCGAGCGGCCGGTCGATGCAGGCGGCGATGATCGCGTCGTAGGTGCCCTGCAGGCGCAGGGTGCCGTAGACCAGCTCGGTGGCGAGGGCGGCGTCGCGCCGGTCCATGCCCTTCTGCTCGGCCTCGCGGAGCAGTGAGGGCAGGATCAGGTTGGCGTACGCGTCCCGCTCGTCGACGGCGCGCAGGGCGCGGAACGCGACGATCCGGGCCGGGTCCTTCTTCGGGCGGCGGTGCGGGCGGGGGGCGCGGTTGGCGCTGGGGGTGGTCACAGGTGCCTCAAGGTGCTGCGGTGGTTATCGACGAACTCGGACGAACGACAGATTTGAACGAACAAGGGCGATCTCAATCGATCTCAAACGAACAGTAGCGCCAAACCGGAGCGTCAGCCCCCGAGGCGCTCCCCCTCCTCCAGCCGCGCGCCCCGGGCCCAGTCGGCGGCCCGCATCTCCTTCTTCCCCTGCGGACGCACCTCCCCCAGCTCCACGTCGTGGCTGCCGGTGCCGACCCGGACGCTGTTCTTGCCCGCCATCGCGACCTCGCCCGGCGCCAGCTCGGCGGAGTCCGGCAGCAGCCGGACCGGCCCGGTGACCTTCAGCCGCTCGCCCCGGAACTCCGTCCAGGCGCCCGGCGCCGGCGCGCAGCCGCGCACGACCCGGTCGATCCGCAGCGCGGGGTGGCTCCAGTCGATCCGCGCGTCCTCGACGGTGATCTTCGGCGCGAGCGTGACGCCCTCGGCCGGCTGCGGCACGGCGTGCAGGGAGCCGTCCTCGATGCCGTCCATGGTGGCCGCGAGCAGCCGCGCGCCGGAGTGCGAGAGCCGGGTGAGCAGCTCACCGCTGGTGTCGGCCGGGCGGATCTCCTCGGTGATCACGCCGTAGACCGGGCCGGAGTCCAGGCCCTGCTCGATCAGGAAGGTGGAGGCGCCGGTGACCTCGTCGCCGGCCAGCACCGCGTGCTGGACCGGGGCCGCGCCGCGCCAGGCGGGCAGCAGCGAGAAGTGCAGGTTGACCCAGCCGTACGTGGGGATCTCCAGCGTGCCGGGGCGCAGCAGGGCGCCGTAGGCGACCACCGGGCAGCAGTCGGGCGCGAGTTCGGTGAGCCGGGCGACGAAGTCCGGGTCGCTCGGCTTCACCGGCTTGAGGACCTCGATCCCGGCCTCCTCGGCGCGCTGGGCGACGGGGCTGGCGACCAGCTTGCGCCCGCGCCCGGCCGGAGCGTCCGGGCGGGTGACCACCGCGACGACCTCGTGCCGGTCCGAGGCGAGCAGGGCGTCCAGGGCGGGAACGGCGACCTCGGGGGTGCCGGCGAAGACGAGACGCATCAAGGGCCTTTCTGCAAAAAGAAGTTCGAGAAGCCGGCGGAACCCGACCGGAGTCGGCGAGGAGCCGGCGGAAGTCGGTCGAGCCCGGCCGACGTCAGCGGAGATCAGCCGGAACGGGCGGAAGTCAGCGGGCGGAACCGAAGGTGCTGTGCGGCGAGACCTTGACCACCGGAGCCGACCCACCGTCCCAGTCCGCCTCCCGGATCGCCTTCAGCGCGGCCTTGCGCTGCTCGCGGTCGAGCCGGTCGATGAAGATGATGCCGTCCAGGTGGTCGGTCTCGTGCTGGATGCACCGGGCGAGCAGCTGAGTACCCTCCAAGGTCACCGGATCGCCGTACATGTTGAAGCCCCTGGCCACCACGCCGTACGCGCGCTTGGTGTCGTAGCGCAGGCCGGGCAGCGACAGGCAGCCCTCGGGACCGTCCTGCTCCTCCTCGCTCAGCGACAGGTCCGGGTTGATCAGGTGCCCGGTGACGCCGTCCACGTGGTACGTGAACACCCGCAGGGAGACGCCGAGTTGGGGCGCGGCGAGGCCGGCCCCGGGAGCGTCCAGCATGGTGTCGGTGAGGTCGTGGACCAGCTTGCGCAGTTCCTTGTCGAAGGTGGTCACCGGCTTCGCGGTGGACCGCAGAACGGGGTCTCCGAAGAGACGGATCGGCTGGATCGCCACGGGGTACGGGCTCCTGTCCGTAGGGGCGCGGGCTGCGGTCGGCCGCTGGTTCACCCGCCAGTCTATGCAACCCGTACGGCCGTCCGCCGGGGGCTTCCCCGGGGCCCGGATCGGCGGCCGGCACGGCCCGACTGTGCCCAGCCGCGTTACCCCGGCCCCCGCTTCGGCGTTGGTCAAGAGAGATTGACCGGGCCGGGCGCACGGGACACCGTGTGCCGGCCGAGCCGAACCGTACGGAAGGTGGCACGTAGGCCATGGCCGAGCAGATCAACCACGACGCACGGGCGCGGGCGAGCCTGCACCTGCTGGTGCGGGACATCGAGCGGGTGAGGCGGCAGGTCGACGCGCTGCGGACGCTCACCGCTCAACTGGGCAACGTCTACCGTCCGCGCCGACCGAGCACCTCGGCCGGCTTCGTGGTGTACGGGCGGGCGCCGGCGCCGACCGTGCGCCTGGCGCAGGAACTGCGGGAAAGCGTGGAGACCCTGGTGGCGGCGGCGGTCGAGTTCGACCGGGCGCTGGGCTTCTCCTGGGACTCGGTGGGCTCCGCCCTCGGGGTCACCAAGCAGGCCGTGCACCGGCGCTACGGCATGCGCCGCCCGACCAGCGAGCTCCTCGCCGCGAGCGGTGGCGTCCCGGGCCAGAGCCGCCCGGACCGCGTCGACGAGCTGCCCGCGGCCGTCGAGCGCACCGGTCTGGCCACGACCGTCCCGGCGGCCCGCCAGGGCGGCCTGGACCGCAGCAGCCTGGACCGCGGCGCCCTGGAGCGCAGCACGATGGACCGCACCGCGATCGACCGCACCGCGATCGAGCGGGCGGCGATCGACCGGGCGGCGATCGACCGGGCGACGATGGACCGCACCGCGATCGACCGCGGCCCGATGGAGCGCACCCCCGTCGACCGCGGCACGCCCGACCGCGGCACCCCCGCCGACCGCCCCCAGGCGGACCGACCCGGCATCCCGCTGCGCGGCTGACCGAGCCGCCGCAGCCGGGCCGTCCGGGGCGGGGTGGCCCACTCACCCCGCC
>NZ_JBIVVI010000726.1:0-4709 GCF_044757675.1 Kitasatospora sp. NPDC091257 | reverse complement strand
CCCTTCAGGAGTCCGTTCGATGAACGCTTCTACGCCTTCGCCTGCCCAGAACCAGGCGTCGACCGCCACCCTCTACGGCGGGGTCTGGCTCCGACCCACCTCCCCGACGGCCGCCGCCTCCCGGGGGCTGCTGCCCGTCACCGCCCGGGTTGGGCGTCCTTCGCCGTCGCTCGCTCATCTTCCAGCCACTCCTCGCCAGGCGTTTCCAGCCTGAAGGCAGGGTTCACGTCCGATGCCCGCAAACCGCCCTGATCCCGGAGGTGGTCCTCGTGCACACGCGACAGCGTACGCAGCACGGATATACAACTAATCGGACATCAGTTGCCAATGACCGCAAAACGGCAACAGATCATTACACGCCCGTTGCCAACCTCACCTGCGCGTCGGCTTGTGATCACATTCACGCGTGCCCCCCTTGCTCGTTCCGAGGGCCGGGTTTACTGTTCTCGATATATCGAGCCGATACATCGAAGCGGCATACCGCCGGATGCGGCGGCCGGACGGACACCGAGAGGGAGGAGGACGAAGGCCATGGGCAGACGCTCAGGAGTGCTGGAGTTCGCCGTCCTCGGACTGCTCCACGACGCCCCGATGCACGGCTACGAGCTGCGCAAGCGGCTGAACATCCTGCTCGGCACGTTCCGGGCGCTCTCCTACGGAACGCTCTACCCCTGCCTGAAGAGCCTGGTCGCCCAGGGCTTCCTGGTCGAGGACAACCCGGACGTCGAGTACGTCCCGGCCACCGCGCTCAACGGCAAGCGGTCCAAGATCGTCTACCGGCTCTCCGCCGAGGGGAAGCAGCGCTTCGAGGAACTGCTCGCCGACTCCGGCCCGGACGCCTGGGAGGACGAGCACTTCGGCGTGCACTTCGCCTTCTTCGGCCAGACCGACCGGGCCGTGCGGATGCGCGTCCTGGAGGGGCGCCGCAGCCGGCTGGAGGAGCGGCTGGAGCGGATGCGCAACTCGCTGGCCCGCGCTCGCGAGCGGTTCGACGACTACACCGTCGAACTCCAGCGGCACGGACTGGAGTCGGTGGAGCGCGAGGTCCGCTGGCTCAACGAGCTGATCGAGACCGAGCGGTCCAACCGCACCGGTCGGACCGGCTCCGACGCCGGCGGCCCCGCCGCCGGCCCCCACAAGACTTCGGACGGCCGTGGCCAGGAGGACGGGTCCCAGGACCCGCCCGGGCCACCGTACGACCGCCCGGGGCGCTCCGCCCAGGAGCGCTGACACCGCGCCAGCCCTGTGCCGCGCGGCAGGATCGGGCGCCTCGCGCCCGTACATGCAGTCATCGAAGAAGCAGGACGAGTTCCGCCGACCCCGGCGGTCCTCATGAGATCACAGGGAGCAACCGGAATGGGTTCGGTTCGCGTAGCCATCGTGGGCGTGGGCAACTGCGCCGCGTCGCTGGTGCAGGGTGTCGAGTACTACAAGGACGCCGACCCGGCCGGCAGGGTCCCCGGGCTGATGCACGTCCAGTTCGGTGACTACCACGTCCGTGACGTGGAGTTCGTCGCCGCCTTCGACGTCGACGCCAAGAAGGTCGGCTTCGACCTGGCCGACGCCATCGGCAACAGCGAGAACAACACCATCAAGATCTGCGACGTGCCGCCGACCGGCGTGACCGTCCAGCGCGGCCACACCCTCGACGGCCTGGGCAAGTACTACCTGGAGACCATCGAGGAGTCGGACGAGACTCCGGTCGACGTCGTCCAGGTCCTCAAGGACCAGCAGGTCGACGTCCTGGTCTGCTACCTGCCCGTCGGTTCCGAGGACGCGGCCAAGTTCTACGCCCAGTGCGCCATCGACGCCAAGGTCGCCTTCGTGAACGCCCTGCCGGTGTTCATCGCGGGCACCAAGGAGTGGGCGGACAAGTTCACCGAGGCCGGCGTGCCGATCGTCGGTGACGACATCAAGTCCCAGGTCGGCGCGACCATCACGCACCGCGTGATGGCCAAGCTGTTCGAGGACCGCGGTGTCATCCTCGAGCGCACCATGCAGCTGAACGTCGGCGGCAACATGGACTTCAAGAACATGCTCGAGCGCGAGCGCCTGGAGTCCAAGAAGATCTCCAAGACCCAGGCCGTCACCTCGCAGATCCGCGACCGCGAGCTGGGCGCCAAGAACGTCCACATCGGTCCCTCGGACTACGTGGCCTGGCTGGACGACCGCAAGTGGGCGTACGTCCGCCTGGAGGGTCGCGCGTTCGGCGACGTCCCGCTGAACCTGGAGTACAAGCTGGAGGTCTGGGACTCCCCGAACTCCGCCGGTGTCATCATCGACGCCGTCCGCGCCGCGAAGATCGCCAAGGACCGCGGCATCGGTGGCCCGATCCTGTCGGCCTCCTCGTACTTCATGAAGTCCCCGCCGGTCCAGTACTTCGACGACGAGGCCCGCGAGAACGTCGAGAAGTTCATCCGCGGCGAGGTCGAGCGCTGAGCGGCTGACCGCTCACGGCTCGCACAGCCGTAGGAGGGGCCCACGGTCTTCGGATCGTGGGCCCTTCACGTTCTCGCGGCCAATGTTTCACGTGAAACAGTGGCCGGTTCCATGGCACTCTGGGCGGGTGGCGATCACCGAGAACGGCAGCACCCACCAGTCCGCGCACAACGCCACGCTCCTGGACCTGCTGAAGGGCCGCGACTTCCGGCGGCTGCTGACCGCCCGGGTGCTCTCCCAGCTCTCGGACGGCGTCTTCCAGGTCTCGCTCGCCGCGTACGTGGTGTTCTCCCCCGAGAAGCAGTCCTCCCCCGCCGACATCGCCTCGGTGCTGGCCGTGATGCTGCTGCCGTTCTCGGTCATCGGCCCGTTCGCCGGCGTGCTGCTGGACCGCTGGCGCCGCCGCCAGGTGCTCTACTTCGGCAACCTGGCCCGCTTCGTGCTGGGCCTGGGCACCGGCGCGCTGCTGCTGGCGCAGGCGCCGACCTGGCTGTTCTTCGCCTCGGCCCTGCTGGTCACCGCGCTCAACCGGTTCATCCTGGCCGGCCTGTCCGCCGCCCTGCCCCGGGTGGTGGAGCAGGACCAACTGGTCACCGCCAACGCCCTCTCCCCCACCCTCGGGACGGTCGCCGCCGCCTCGGGCGGGGGCATCGGCTTCGCGCTGCACCAGCTGATGGCTCCCGGGCCGCGGGCCGACGCCGCCCTGGTCACGGTGGCCGCGCTGCTCTACCTGTCGGCCGCGCTGGCCGCCCGGCGGATGGACCGCGACCTGCTCGGCCCGGAGCAGCACGAGGGCCGCCCGGCGCTCGGCCAGGCACTGGTCCGGGCCGCCGTCGAACTCGGCGCCGCGGTGCGCCACCTCGTGCGGGACTGCCGGCCCGCCGTGCACGCGCTGGCCGCCGTCACCGCGGCCCGGTTCTGCTACGGCGTGCTGATCGTGGTCGTGGTGATGCTCGCCCGGTACACCTTCAACGACCCGACCGACAGCGCGGCCGGGCTGGTCACCCTCGGCCAGGCGGTGGGTCTGTCCGCCGCCGGGTTCTTCGTCGCCGCGCTGGTCAGCCCCTGGTGCACCCGTCGGCTGGGCCTGGCCGGGTGGATGACGGCCTGCCTGGTCGCCCCCGTGGCCTTCGTCCCCGCCCTGGGCCTGAGCTTCACCCTGGTGCCCTGCCTGATCGCCGCCCTGCTGCTCGGGGTGGTCACCCAGGGCACCAAGATCTGCGCCGACACGGCGGTGCAGGAGTCGGTCGAGGACGAGTACCGCGGCCGCGTCTTCGCCATCTACGACGTGCTGTTCAACGTCGCCTTCGTGGCCGCCGCCCTGGTCACGGCACTGGTGCTGCCGCTGTCCGGCCGCTCGGTCGCGGTGGTGCTGGGGGTCGCCGGGGTATACGCCCTGACGGCGGTCCTCTACCTGCGCGCCGCCCGCCGGAGCCCGCTCCCCCGGTGACCAGGGCTCCTGGGAACCCTCGGGGCTCGCGGCCGACGGCGTCCGACCGACTCGCTAAGGTACTCGAACCTGTCGGATCGACAGAACTCCGTCTCGGGGGACGAACTGATGAGCACACCGCCGAATCCGTACGGCCCGGCCCCGGTGGGGCCGCCCGTCGCCACACCGTACGGGGCACCGCCACCCCCGCCGGCCGCGCCGTACGGACCGCCGCCGGCCTACGGGCAGCCCGCGCCGCCGGCCCCGCCCGGCTACGGCCCGCCGCCCGGGTACGGACAGCCGCCCGCCTACGGGCAGCAGCCGCCCGGCCAACCGCCCTACGGACAGCAGCCGTACGGGCAACCGGCCCCCGGACCGTACGGGCAGCAGCCGCCCGCCGGACCGTACGGCCCGCCCCGGCCCGCCCCGGCGGTGCCGCCCGCGCCGGCCGCCAAGCGCGGCATCCGGTCCAAGCTGCGGATCGTCGGGCTGGTCGGCGGCTGCGTGGCGCTGGCCGTGGGCTACTTCGTGGCCGGGCCGAGCGTCAGCAGCGCCAAGGCCGGGGACTGTGTGCGGGCGAGCGGCTCCCGCGACGTCGAGATCGTCAAGTGCACTGACAGCAAAGCGAATTACCGCGTTATGTCGAAGTTCGAGGGCACCACGGACGTGACCCGCTGCAAGCAGACGCCGCAGACCACGAGCGCAGTCTCGGGCAAGAGCGGCCGCCGCTGGAACAAGAAGCGGTACGTGCTCTGCCTCGGCCCGCTGGCGCCCGCCACCACCGGCGTCCCGCCGGTGAAGAAGTCCTGACCCCTTCCGCCTCTCCTTTCCTTCCCGGGGG
>NZ_JBIVVI010000725.1:0-4711 GCF_044757675.1 Kitasatospora sp. NPDC091257 | reverse complement strand
GTGGGGGTGGCTGGGCCGGATGCCACGGTGCGGGTGCAGCGGACGGGTCGGGCGGCGAGGTTGTGGAGATGGACACCGTCATCGTGCTCGAACCCGATACGCCGACCAATGTGCGGATCCTCGGCCCCGACCGCGGGCCGGCGGACCCCGGGAACCCGGTGCGTCTGGCGCACTGCGCCCCCGCGGAGGCCTCCGGCGCCTGCGGCCCCCTGACGCTGTGCGGCCTGAGCACCTCCGACATGACCCTGGCCCCTCGCCGCTCCCCCGCGCCCGGCGGGCCCCAGTGGAACGCCTGCGGGGCGTGCCGCGAGGCCGAGGGGGGCGCGGTGGCCGCCGGTGCCGGGCCGGCGCGCGGGTTCAGGGGGCTGTGAACAGTCCGGGGAAGGACGGGGCCAGCCAGGGCCGGCGGCCCCAGGCGAGCACCTTGCCGCGGGCGATGGCGCCGGCGGTGGAGCAGCGGCCCAGGGCGAGGAGGAAGAACGCCACCGGCTCGACGAGGATCGTGCAGTCGGGGCGGCGGGGCGGCTCCTGGCTGACCGCGACGGCGCCGTCGGTGAAGGTGACCGCGAATCCGCCCGCACCGCGCAGCCGCAGCCGGTAGCAGGCGCTGTGGCCGGCCGCGGTGCGGGCGTCCGCCACCAGGGGCATGGCCGTTCGCAGGAACGGCATGGTCAGCCCGACGCGTTGCCGGTCGATCGGGTGGGGCCGGCCGAGCGCGACGGCGACGTCGTAGAGGTGGGCCAGCATGTGGGTCAGCAGGTAGGCGCCGAGGGTGTCCAGGTCCATCGGGCCGAGCGGGGTCAGCATCGGCTCGGTGCCGGTGCGCGGGCCGGCCGCCGCCGCGAACTCCCCTGCCTGGCGGGCGATTTCCTCGGCGAGTACGGCCGGGTCGCGTTCGGGTCGCGCGGCCAGCGAGACCTCGTTGGCCGCGGCCAGCGCGCCCGGGGTGCCGTCCCCGTACGGGCGTTCCTCCCCGGCGGCGAGGGCGGCCATCAGTTCGTTGGCCATCGCGAGGTGGGCGGCGGCCTCGGCGACCGTCCACTCGGCGCCGGGGATGCGGATGTCGCCGCGGCAGTCGGCGAGCAGGGGGACGGCTTCGTCGCCGACCGCGGTGACGGCCTGGAGGAGCGCTGTGCGTGTGGCGGAGGGAGAGTGTTGGGGGAACGTCATGGTGGTGAGACTGGTCGACTCCCGCACCGCTGTCCAGCTCCCTGACAGGGCCGGGGGAACGGGTGTTCCTGTCGGCCGGCGGGCGGGCGGACCGCGGGTTGGACGGCGGGCGGGCGGCGGGCGGACGTCAGCCGCCGTCCGCGGCGGGTCCGGCGCCCGGCGGGCGGTCGCGGTCGGGCCACACGGTGATGTGGTCGTGTTCGAGGACCAGTCGCACGCGGTGCGCCAGGCCGAGGGATTCCGTGAAGTCGCGCGGCAGTTGGAGCCGGCCGACCCGGTCCAGCACCGTGTACTCGACGGGTGCGCCGTCGCCGTCGGCGGCCGCAGGGCCCCGCAGCACTTCGGTGGAGGTGCGCCCGTCGCGGATCCGTACCGTGCGGCGGACCTGGTCGGCCACCAGGGCGTCGTGGGTGACGATCAGGACGGTGGTGCCCAGTTCGCTGTTGGCGGTGCGCAGGGCGGTGAAGATCTCCTGCGAGGTGGCGGTGTCCAGTTCGCCGGTGGGTTCGTCGGCGAGCAGCAGGCGGGGTTCGTTGGCGAGGGCGACGGCGATGGCGACCCGCTGCTGTTCGCCGCCGGAGAGCGCGGCGGGGGTGCGGTCGGCCGCCTGGGCGATGCCCATCAGGTCGAGCAGTTCGGTGGCCCGGGCGGCGCGGCGGCGGCGCGGTACGCCGGCGTAGCCCATGGGCAGTTGGACGTTCTCGCGGGCGGTCAGGTAGGGCAGCAGGTTGGCGGCGGTCTGCTGCTGGATCGTTCCGACGGTGCGGCGGCGGTAGGCGGTGCGTTCGCGCCGCTTGAGCGCGCCCAGGTCGGTGCCGTCGACGGTGGCGGTGCCGGCGCTGGGGGTGTCCAGGCCGGCGAGGATGCCGAGCAGGGTGGATTTGCCGGAGCCGGAGGCCCCGACCAGGGCGGTCAGTTCGCCCTCGCGCACGGTCAGGTCGAGTCCTTGCAGGGCCTGGACCTCGACGCCGCCGCGGGCGGTGGTGCCGGTGCGGTAGATCCGTACGAGGCTCTCGCAGTGGACCATGGGCCGGTCGGTCCCGGTGGTGGCGGGTCGTGCGTTCTCACGGGTGGTCACAGGGCCTCCCCCAGTCGTAGGACGGCGCCCAGGGCGCGGCGGCGGGCGATCGCGGTCTCCAGGGCGCCGGCCGCCGTCACCAGCACGGTCAGGGCGAGGCCGAGCGCCGTGGTGGTGGTCCAGTCGGTGTGTGCGGCGGGTTCGAAGGGCGCTCCGGTGAGCGCTTGCAGCCGCAGGCCGGGGCCGAGTGCCCCGGGCAGCAGCAGGCCCAGGGCGGTGCCGCCGGACGCGGCGGTGAGCAGCAGCGGCAGCGGGTGCAGCAGTTGCAGGGCGAGTACCGAGCGGCCGGTGAGCCCCAGGGTGCGCAGGTAGGAGGTGACGCGGGCGCGTTCGGTGGCGCTGAGGAGGAGGTCCAGGACGAAGGCGCCGAGGGCGAGCAGCAGGGCGAGTGCGGTGGTGACCTGGAAGGCGAGCTGGACCGAGCGGACCAGTCCGTCGGTGCGCAGGGCTTCGAACTCCGCGGCGTGGTCGAGCAGTTCGACCCGCGGGCCGGTCCTGCCGGTGGGGGCGAGCTGCGGGGTGGCCGCGGTGCGTACGGCGGCCCGGTCCAGTGGCGGGGCGCCGGCGGCCGGGTGGAGCAGGAGTGCGGAGGGGTGGCCGGGCTGTGCGGGCAGGCGTTGTGCGGAGGGGCCGGTGAACAGCAGCAGGGCGCCGGGGCGCGGCCCGTTGCCGAGGACCGGTCCGAGGACCGGGTCGCGCAGGGCGTCCTCGGGCAGGGCGCCGATCACGTGGACCAGGACGCGGCTGGTGCCCAGGGCGGACAGTTCGAAGGTGCCGTCGGGGAAGCGGGCGGCCAGGGCGGGGTCGGCCAGGGCGGTGAGCAGCGGTTCGGTGGGGTTCTCGCCGGTCTGCCGCACCGGTGCGTCGGCCCCGTCGGCGGCCAGCAGGGCGCGGGCGAGCGGGGAGGAGGGGCGGGCGGCGGACAGGGCGGCGGCGTCCAGTCCGACGAGCTGGGCGCCGGGGAAGGTGGTGCCGTCGTCCTGCGAGGTGAGTTCGCCGCTCGCGCCGGTGACGGTCACCTGGTGGCCGACGGTGGGGACGTGGGAGAGGTCCTCGGGCAGTCGGTCGCGCGGTCCGACCAGGGCGAGCGGTGCTCCGCCGGTGCGCCAGTCGGCGCTCTGGGCGCGGCTGTCGGTGACGGTGCGCGAGATCCCGGCGCCGAAGACGCCGTAGCCCATGGCCAGCGTCAGGACCAGCAGGGCGAGTGCGGCCGTGCCGGTGTGCCGGCCGGCCTGGGCGAGTGCCACCAGCGGGACCGGGCCGCGCGAGCGGCGCGCCCAGTGGGCGGCCCGGCGCAGCAGCGGGGGCAGCAGGCGGAGCAGGACGAGCGCCGCGACCAGGGCCAGCAGGACCGGGGTCAGGGCGAGCGGGAGGTCGAGGCCGGAGCCGGCGAGGGCGCCGCGGGTGCGCAGCGCGGTCAGGGCGCCCGCGGCGAGCAGCAGGGCCAGGGCTTCCAGGACGAGGCGGCGCGAGCGTGCCGGGGGCCGGGTGCGCGGGGCGCTGGTGAGCAGGGTGGCGGCCGGTGCGCACCAGACCAGCAGGGCGGCGGCGGCCGCCGGCAGGGCGGATCCCAGGGCGGTGCCCTGGGGCGTGGTGGCGCGGGCGATCGCCCAGCCCGCGGCGGCGCCGGCGCCGACCGCGACCGCGGCCTCGGCCAGCAGGCGGCCGGCGATCCCGGCGGTCCCGGCGCCCCGGGAGAGCTGGAGGGCGAAGGCGCCGGCCCGGCGGCGGGCGCCGAGCCGTGCGGTGGCGACGGCGGTGGCCACGACCACGGCGAGCAGTCCGACGAGCGCGAAGCCCTGGAGCTGTTGGGCGCGTCCGCGTTGGGCGGCGTAGGCGTCCAGTTCGGGCGTGAGCCGGTCGGTGACGGCGATCTTGGGCACGATCTGGCCGGCGAGTGTGCAGAGGCCGCCGGTTTCGTCCCCGCAGCGCTGGGCGGTGTCGGCGGCGCGCAGTCCGGCGAGGGCGGCGCGCAGTTCGGCGGTCCCCGTGGCGGTGGCGGCGGGCCCGGACCGGTCGGTGGCCACGGGCAGGTCCCAGGCCAGTTCGAGCGGTACGGTGCCGCGGCCCGCGACCTGTTCGATCCCTTCGGCGCTGGTGAGGAGTTGGCCGACCAGTTGCTGGCCGGTCTCGGCCGGGACGGTCCAGGGGGCGACGAGCATCGGGAACTGCTGCCAGAGGCGGTCGGCGCCGTGGTCGGTACGGAAGACGCCGACCAGGAGCACCGGGGTGGACCAGCCGGTACCGGTCAGGCCGAATCGCTGACCCGTCGTCAGGCCGAGGCGGTCCCTGGTGGTTTCGGAGACCGCGACCTCGACCGCGGGCGGCTGTCCGGGCGGGGCCGTCGGGTCGGGTGCGGGTTGCCGGGGTGCGCGGCCCTGGACGTACTCGACCGGGCCGTGGGCGTCGTCGGGCTGGGCGTGGCCGGTGGGCTCGCGGATTCCCACCGAGCACGAGCTGGCC
>NZ_JBIVVI010000724.1:0-4726 GCF_044757675.1 Kitasatospora sp. NPDC091257 | reverse complement strand
GGAGGGTCGACGTCGCGCAGCGGCCTGCCGACACGCCCGGGGACCTTCCGAGGCGGGGTTAACGGCGCCTAACCCGGCGGCTACTCTGGCCGCATGGTCAATCTGACGCGCATCTACACCCGTACCGGCGATGACGGCACCACCGCGCTCGGCGACATGAGCCGGACCAGCAAGACCGATCCGAGACTGGTCGCGTACGCGGACGCCAACGAGGCCAACGCCGCGATCGGCGTGGCCCTGGCCGTCGGTGAGCTGCCGCAGGACATGACGGCGGTGCTCGTCCGGGTCCAGAACGACCTGTTCGACGTCGGCGCCGACCTGTCCACCCCGGTGGTGGAGGACCCGAAGTACCCGCCGCTGCGGGTGCTGCAGTCCTACATCGACCGGCTGGAGACGGACTGCGACGAGTACCTGGCCCGGGTGGAGAAGCTGCGCAGCTTCATCCTGCCCGGCGGTACGCCCGGGGCGGCCCACCTGCACCTGGCCTGCACGGTGGTGCGGCGGGCCGAGCGCTCGACCTGGTCGGCGATCGCGGAGCACGGCGACAGCGTCAACCCGCTGACCGCGAAGTACCTCAACCGGCTGTCCGACCTGCTGTTCATCCTGGCCCGGGTGGCCAACAAGGAGCGCGGGGACGTGCTCTGGGTCCCGGGCGAGAACCGCTAGGAACATGCCGAAGTCCCGTCCTCGGACCGCTCCCCCGTGGGAGTCCGAGGACGGGCCCTCGACGGTTCAGGGCCGGTCGGCCGGGGTGCGGTCGGGGGCGCTGCCGGCGAGGGTCTTCCCGGTGACCACCCGGTCGTCCTCGACCACCACGCCGGCCGGCGGCTGCTTGGGCCAGAGCGAGTAGCAGCCGGCCACGATCACGTTGACCACGGCGGCGATGCCCAGCTTGAGGTACCACTGGAGGAAGGTGCCGAAGTGGGCGGAGCCCGCGGAGAGCGGGACGAGCAGGGTGATCAGGCTCAGCGTGACCGCGGCGGACACGACGGTCCGGCCGGCGATCTGCCACTCGTACCTGGTCCGCTCCGGCCCGTACTTGGGCGAGGGCAGCGGCTTGGGGCCGCCGGCGAAGCGGTGCAGGAAGTGCCGGTCGGCCCAGCGGACCAGCGAGGGGCCGTAGCCGATCGAGAAGCCCGCGTAGCTCGCGGCCAGGGCGTGCGTCCAGCTCGCGGTGGCGCCGCCGCGCAGGTCGAGGACGGTGAGGGCGTACAGGGTGAGGTCCACCACCGGCAGGCCGACCAGCAGCGCGGTGCTGGTGCGGCGCCACCGGAGCAGGTAGCGGGCGGTCAGTCCGAGGCCGAGCAGGATCCAGAAGGAGATCTCGGCCGCGACGATGAGAGTGACGATCACGTTCTGCTCCCGGACGTTTCGGTGGTGCTTCCAGCCTCGTGCGGGGGCGTGCCGCTGTCGTCGTCGCACGGTGCCGTACCGGCCTGCACCTTTCGATGTAGCGGGCTCCTTCGTGGACCGGAGCCGGGCCGGCCGCCGGGGATGATGAGATGGGGACGTGCCGCTCCCGTTCCCCGCGCTCCCCCCACGCCGACAGGACCAGCTGATCGCCCTCGCCGGGCTGCTCGGCGGTGCGGTGCTGATCGCCTTCGGGGTGTACGACCGGGCCGACCGGGTGCCGCCGTGGGTGGTGGCGCCGCCGCTGCTGGTGATGGCCGGGCTGGAGCTGGTCCGGCGGACCAGGCCGGTGCTCGCGGTGTCGCTCGGCGGGCTGGCCTTCGCGGCGAGCGTGTTCGCCGGCAACCTGGTGGCCACGCTGATCATGTACACCGACCTGCTGTACGCGGCGGTGATCTACGGCACCCCGCGGATGTCCCGGGTGCTGCACCTGTCCGGTGGGGCCACGGTGCTGGCGCTGTCCACCCTGGCGGCGGTCTACGGCGGCACCTCGTTGGCGCTGCTGATCGTGGTGGTCAGCACACTGGTCTTCCTGGGCCCGGTGTGGAGCGGCGACGTGGTGCGCAAGCACCGGCAGGAGGCGGAGGCCGAGCGGCTGCGGGCGGAACAGACCGCGCTGCTCTCGGAGATGGACCGGCGGGA
Organism: Kitasatospora sp. NPDC091257; assembly: GCF_044757675.1. Classification (NCBI taxonomy): domain Bacteria; kingdom Bacillati; phylum Actinomycetota; class Actinomycetes; order Kitasatosporales; family Streptomycetaceae; genus Kitasatospora; species Kitasatospora sp. NPDC091257. Next base: position 2,674 of record NZ_JBIVVI010000724.1, on the reverse strand, counting down.
GGCGATCGGCGCCGAACGGGCCAGGATGGCAAGGGAGTTGCACGACGTGGTGGCCAACCACCTGTCGGCGATCGCGATCCACGCCACCGGTGCGCAGTCGGTGGCCCGGCGCCGGAACCTGCCCCAGGACGATCCCCTGGTGGAGGTGCTGGCGGTGATCCGGGAGAACAGCGTCCAGGGATTGGCCGAAATGCGTCGGATGATCGGACTGCTCCGGGACAGTGGCGGGGGAGAGGTGGACGAGTCGTACGCGGCCCCCGACCTGGCCGCGGTGGACGCCCTGCTGGCCAAGGCCCGGGCGGCCGGCCGGGACGTCGGGCTGGACTTCGCGCTGGACGAGCGCGGCGAGCGCGGGGAGGTGCCGGTGCCGGTCGGGCTGGCCGCGTACCGGATCGTCCAGGAGTCGCTGACCAACGCCCTCAAGCACGCCGGGCCCGGACTGGTCAGCCTGCGGCTGGAGTTCGCGCCGGAGGAACTGCGGATCTCGGTCGACAGCCCGTACCGGGGTGGTCCGGGCCGTGAACTGCCCGGTGCCCGGGCCGGGTTGGTGGGCATGGCGGAACGGGCCGGGCTGCTCGGCGGCAGCTTCGAGGCCGGGCCGAAGGACGGGTACTGGAGCGTGCGCGCGGTGCTGCCGCGCGCCCGGGGGAACGAGGGGCGGGCATGACGATCCGGGTGCTGGTGGCGGAGGACCAGGCGGCGGTACGCGCGGCGCTGGTGATGATCCTGCGCGCCGAGCCGGAGTTCGAGGTGGTCGGGCAGGCCGCGGACGGCGAGGAGGCCGTCCGGCTGGCCCTGGAGCTGCGGCCGGACGTGGTGCTGATGGACGTGCAGATGCCCCGGCTGGACGGCGTCTCGGCGACCCGCGAGGTGGTCGCCGCCGGGGCCGGCCAGGTGCTCGTGCTGACCACCTTCGACCTGGACGAGTACGTCTACGGCGCGCTGCGGGCCGGGGCGTCCGGGTTCCTGCTCAAGGACCTGGAGGCGGACACCCTGATCGAGGGCATCCGCACGGTGGCGCGCGGGGACGGGATGCTGGCGCCCTCGGTGACCAGACGGCTGATCGGGGCCTTCGCCCGCCCCGAGCGGCCGGTCGGACCGGAGGCCCGGGCCGCGGTGGGGACGCTGACCGGCCGCGAGCGGGAGGTGCTGGCCTGCATCGGGGCCGGGATGTCCAACGGGGAGATCGCGGCCCGGCTGGAGATGGCGGAGGCGACCACCAAGACGCACGTCAGCCGGATCCTGGCGAAGCTGCGGCTGCGCAGCCGGGTGCAGGCGGCGATCCTGGCGCAGGACCTCGGACTGACCGTCTGATCACCTGTTTTAGGTCGGTTGCAGATCACACTCCCGATTGCTATTGCACGGGGGATTTGGGCATTAGAGTCCCGGAAAAACGAGCGATGCGGCTCTCTGGCGGCGACCCCTGCCCTGAGCCGCCTTCAGGGCCCGCCCGCGGGGCGGCGACGGCATCGGGAGACCCAGCCATGAGCAATGCGTCCAGCAAGCAGATCGCCGTGATCGGTGCCGGCCTGATGGGCGCCGGCATCGCCCAGGTGTCCGCGCAGGCCGGTCACCCGGTGGTGCTGCGGGACGTCACCGAGGAGGCGCTCCAGCGGGGCCTGGCCGGCATCCGCGCCTCCTACGAGAAGTTCGTCGCCAAGGGCAGGCTGAGCGCCGAGGACGCCGAGGCCGCGCTGGGCCGGATCACCACCACCACCGACCTGGGCGCCGTCGCCGAGGCCGACATCGTGGTCGAGGCCGTGTTCGAGGAGCTGGAGGTCAAGGAGCGCGTCTTCCGCGAACTCGACAAGCTCGCCAAGGACGGCGCCGTACTGGCCTCCAACACCTCCGCCATCCCGATCACCCGGATCGCCGCCGCCACCGGGCGCCCGGAGTCGGTCGTCGGCGTCCACTTCTTCTCGCCCGTCCCGATGATGAAGCTGGTCGAGCTGGTCCGCGGCTACAAGACCAGCGACGAGACGCTGGCCACCGCCCGCGCCTACGCCGAGGGCGTCGGCAAGGAGGTCGTGGTGGTCAACCGCGACGTGGCCGGCTTCGTGACCACCCGCCTGATCACCGCGCTGGTCGTCGAGGCCGCCAGCCTGTACGAGTCGGGCGTGGCCACCGCCGAGGACATCGACACCGCCTGCCGGCTCGGTTTCGGCCATGCGATGGGCCCGCTCCAGACCGCCGACCTGACCGGCGTGGACATCCTGCTGCACGCCGCCCGCAACATCTACACCGAGACCCAGGACGAGAAGTTCGCCGCGCCGGAGATCATGGCCCGCATGGTCACCGCCGGTGACCTGGGCCGCAAGAGCGGCCGCGGCTTCTACCCGTACGAGGGCAAGTGAGCCGGCAGGGCTGAACGACCGGCCGGGCCGTGCGATCGGGGCATCGTACGGCCCGCTCCGCAGGGCCGGGTGAGTTTCCTCACGCCGGGTACCGCAGACGGGTGATTTGGGCGGTAATCGAGCGTAGGTGTGGGGCCGACCTGCGTATATTCCCTCGGACGGGTGAAGTTGCTTCAGATCTGGCCAAAACCAGCAACCTGCGGAGCCGGTTCACCGTCAGATGAGGGAACCCGGCATTCCGCCCGGGTCCGGGCCGACAGGAACCACGGGAGGACCCCGGAGCCGGTCTCCGGGGCCGCGGCGGTCTCGGTGACGACCGG
>NZ_JBIVVI010000723.1:0-4737 GCF_044757675.1 Kitasatospora sp. NPDC091257 | reverse complement strand
CCCCCGTGTGTTCGACGTCGCACACCCCGCCGGCCTGCAGGGTGACGCTCTTCACCAGCAGCAGGCCGCGCCCGCCGGTGCTCGCGGTGTCGTTCTCCAGTGCCTTCGGCCGGTACGGATCGCCGTCCTCGACCGACACCCGCACCGAGGCCCGGCGCACCGACAGCTCGGTGACCACCTCGGGGGACAGCTCGGCGGCATGCGTCACCGCGTTGCTCACCAGCTCCGAGACGATCAGCAGCAGGTCGTCCACCAGCTCCTGGTAGCGCACCCCGGTCATGCCCTGGGCCAGCAGACGGTCCCGCACCGCGTGCCGGGTGAGCGGCACCGAGGCCTCGGTGGCGGGCGCCGGGAAGCGCCACACGCCCTCGGCGGGGCCTCCGGAGACCGTGGCCCCGCCCCGGCCCTCCATCCGCCTGTCGCGTCTCGGTTCGGCCTTCGCCGCTCCGCTGATCTGCTCCACGTCCAGCCGCCCTTCGTCCGCGACCCGGGAATCAGGCGATCCGCTTCATGGCGCCCTCGGTCCACAGACGCTACGAGAGCCGTCGCGGCGGCCGTGGCACCGTCGACAAGTTGCCCGTGTCGGACCGGTTCCGGCCGCAACCGACCGCGGCCGGTGCGGGAGTCGACCGGTTCCTTCGCGGACGCCACCGGTTCGGGCCGGATTCGAGCGCGTTCCCAGGCCGTACCAACCTGTGCGGGCCGCGTTCCGGGCCGTGTGCGGTCGGTACGGGCCGCGTTCCGGGCAGGCTCCTGGCTCGCCGCGGGCGCGGTACGGCCCGGGCGACGCGGCCCGCGGGGGCCGGACGGGCCTCGGACCAGGATGTCCGGTGGCCCCGCCCCGAGGAAGCGCAGGTGAGAAGCACTCCAGAACCCTGGTAATGTTCTCTCTGTCGCCGAGGGGGCGAGGAAAAACCCCCGAAGCACACACCTGGTCCGGGTGGCGGAATGGCAGACGCGCTAGCTTGAGGTGCTAGTGCCCTTTATCGGGCGTGGGGGTTCAAGTCCCCCCTCGGACACCGAAGAAAGGCCCCAGTTGATCTGGGGCCTTTTTGCTTTTCGGCCACGGCTCTCCGCTGTGAAGCGACCGGCCGGACGCCCGTACGCCGGATGCCCGGCCGGTGGGTACCGGCCGGGCATCCGGATGGGCCTGGCCCGACGGGACGGTGTCGGGGTCACGCCCAAAACGGCGGGATTCGGTCAGCCCTGGCTGGCGGCGGGGGCGGCGGCAGCCGGAGCCTCGGCCGCCGGAGCGGCAGCGGCCGGGGCAACCTCGGTCGCCGGGACGGCAGCGGGAGCAACCTCGGTCGCCGGGACGGCAGCAGGGGCAACCTCAGTCGCCGGGACGGCAGCAGGGGCAACCTCAGTCGCCGGGACGGCAGCAGGGGCAACCTCGGCCGCCGGGACGGCAGCAGGGGCAACCTCGGCCGCCGGGACGGCAGCGGGAGCAACCTCAGTCGCCGGGACGGCGGCCGGGGCAACCTCAGTCGCCGGGGCAGCAGCGGGAGCCTCGGCCGCGGGAGCAGCAGCCTCGGCCGCCGGGGCGGCGGCGGGGGCGACGTCCTCGTCGTTGAAGGTGGCACCCGCACCCGTGAAGGAGCCGGTGACGCCCTCGTCTTCCGCAATGATCCAGAAGCTGGCGTGCGAGACACCGTCGTGGCCGACGTGGGACTCGACCGCCGCGAGGGCGGCGGCGTCCTCGTTGGCAGTGAAGAAGCCCTTGCCGTAGTTCGCGTCGATGCCTTCGTGGGCCGAGGCCAGGCCGGCGCAGCCGAGCACGAGCGGGACGGTGAGGGCGCCGACAGCCACGACTCGCTTGAGAGCACGCATGAAAATCTCCTCCACGGAGTTTCTGGGTTGAGTGGCGGTGCCGTTCAGCCCCGCCGCGATTCAGAGAGCCACGCCCCGGATCCCGCCGCAACCGGCACCGCGACCCGTCCGGCCTCACGTCCCGTCAGAATCGCCGCCCCCACCAGCGGAAATACCGTTCGTATGCCTATCTGACAGGATCAGTCGGCTGGAGCACTCTGCGTCACTCCGCGCCACCCTCCGTCGTCGCCGGGCCCCTGCCGCGGACCGCCCCTGCGGAGCCACCCCTCGACGGAGTCATCATGCGAACGGCTCGATACAACGGCCCGCCGTACGGGAACAGTTGGCCGGGACCTCCGAGCCCGCGGAACGGCGGGAGCGCCGCTTCGGGCACAGGCGAATCCCCCCGGAGTTCGCGGGAACTCCGGGGGGATTCGCCACCTATGTCACTCACTGTCACCCGTGGTTCCAGGTGGCACTCGAACCCGTGAAGGAGCCGGAGACGCCGTTGTCGTCCGCCCAGATCCAGAAGTCGATGTGCGAGACGCCGTCGGGACCGACGGAGGACTCGGAACCGGCGACACCGGCACCGCTCTGATTGGCGATGAACTGACCCTTGCCCCAGCTCGCGTCCAGGCCGTCGTGGGCCGAGGCCAGGCCGGCGCAGCCGAGCACGAGCGGGACGGCGAGGGAACCGACGGCCAGGACACGCTTGAGAGCACGCATGAAGGTCTCCTCCACGGAGTTTCCGGTTGAGGTGGCGACACCGATCGGCCCGCCCCGACTCAGGGAGCCACGCGCCACATCCCGCCGCAACCGACACGGCGCCCACTCCGGCCGACGTGGCCTCTGACTCGCCGCAGTGACCAGCGGATACACATATCGGACGACTGCCGTGGGGGTCATTCGACCGGAGCAGGCCCACGACACTCCAACGGCCCCGCCCGACCCATGGCACAGGACACTCCCCCGGCGGCCCGACGCCGACCGGCTCCCGCCGAGCACGCCTCCGGCTTCCGCCGAAGTCTCGTCCACTGCGGCCGAGTTGGCGGGTCGCCGCCCCTTGACAGGATTCCCGCGAAGTGCAGAATAACTTCATTATGAAGCAGGTAAATAAATCATTGGAGTCGTCGGCCGGTCCGCTGGGGCGGGATGCCGAGGGCCGGCTCTACGACAGCAGGGTGCGGACGGCCATGGGCGCGTTCACCAAGGGCGGGGACACCCTGGCACTGGAGGCCGCGGCCGCAGCGCGGTCGGCGTTCCACGCGGTGGAGAAGCTGCGGGCGCACGGATCGCAGGGACGGGGGTTGAGCGCGGGGGCGCTGGATGTGCTGGTGCGGCTCGGGGCCGCGGGTGAAGCGGGTGAAGCGGGTGAAGCGGGGCTGACCGTGGGCGAGTTGGCCCGGGCCGGCGGGGTGAGCGCGCGCAACGCGACCGGCCTGGTGGACACCCTGGAGCGGGAGGGGCTGGCCCGCCGCTCCCCCGACCCGAACGACCGGCGGGCGGTGCTGGTCACCGCGACGCCCGAAGGGCTGGCCTGGCTGGAGGAGTTCCGGGTGCCCACCGAGCGCGCGATGGCCGCCGTGTTCCGCGGCTTCAGCCCCGAGGAGATGGCCCAACTGCGACACCAGTGCCTGCGGTTGGTGGAGAACCAGCAGCAGATCGAGCAGTACCTGGGTGCGGTCGCGGACGGCCCGGGCCCGGACGTCAGCTGACCCCGGGGCCTCCGCGCGGCCGGCCGGAGCGGCGCCCCGCTTCGACCGGCCGCGCAACCACTCCGCGGTGATCAAGGCCGCCACCGTGGACACGATCAGCAGCGGCATCGGGTCGGCCGCCTGGCCGCCGAGCAGGGGGCGCGGCCCCGAAGCCGGGCAGCGGCGCACAGGCCGTGCCGAGGGCCGTACCGAGCAGGAGCGCCGGGAAGATCGGGCCGCCGCGCAGGCTGCCGAGGGCGATCGACCAGCCCAGCCCCTTGAAGAGCACGAGGGCGAGCAGCGCGCCGACCGGCCAGTCGGCCGGATCGGCGGCGAGCACGCCCAGGGTGGCCTGCCCGGATCAGACCTGGCGGGCGTCGGCGCCCAGCGCGCTCTCGATGCCCTGGACCATCCGCCACAGCGGCGCGCGGCGGCTGGCGACCAGGACCACGACGTCGTCGGACTCGCCGTCGGCGGCCTCGCCCTGGCGCTCGCCCCAGGTGCCGGTGACGAAGGCCATCGCCGCGTCCACCTCGGCCACCCAGTCGCTCTCCCCGCCCGAGCGCAACCAGGTGCGCAGGGCGTGGTTGTGCGCGGAGACGACGGCCGCGGCGATCACGTCCGCACGCAGCGGCCCGTCGGGGCGGTCGGCGAAGCGGCCGCGCAGATAGGCGGCCAGGGTGTGCTCGTAGCGCCAGACCACGGACAGCTCGTACGCGCGCAGGCCGGGCACCTTGCGGGTCAGGCGGTAGCGCTGGACGGAGAAGGAGGGCTGCTCGGCGTACATCCGCAGGACCAGGCGGGCGGCGTCGCAGGCGTGCCTGACCGGGTCCTCCTCACCGGTGCCGGACTCCAGGAACTCCGTCATCTCGGCGAGGCTGCGCTCGTGGTCGGGGAAGACCACGTCCTCCTTGGCCGGGAAGTAGCGGAAGAAGGAGCGCCGGCCGACGCCGGCCAGCGAGACGATGTCGTCGACGGTCGTCTGTTCGAAGCCGCGCTCCAGGAAGAGCTCGAAGGCCGCGGCCACCAGCGCCTCGCGCATCGCCGGCTTCGAGGGCCCGTCATTCATGGACTGGTCCTGCTCTTCCTTCTCACTCATTCACCGGAACTTAGCATCGGGACGATGCCTCGGCACCGACGGCCGGGCGGCCGGCCGACCCGCCGTCGGTGCACGTCGGGGTGGGGTTACGGGTGGGGTTACGGGAGGTTGCGGGCCATCACGATCCGCTGGACC
>NZ_JBIVVI010000722.1:0-4739 GCF_044757675.1 Kitasatospora sp. NPDC091257 | reverse complement strand
GGGACCGCAGTGGTCCCGGGCCCGCGTCCCCGAGGGGCCTTGGCCCGCCCTCTGCTCCGACGGTTCGGTCTGCCAGGGCAGAACGAGCGGTGCCCATGCAGTGCCGCACTATGCTGGGAGGGTCAGGTCGCCGCGTGCGATGGCCTTGCACGGGACGGCCGTGAACTGCGAGGGCACGAGCTTCAGCGGCCCGACGGCGTCTTCGACGAGCGGAGTCCCTTCAACGCAGTGCTGGCCGGCCGGCACGCTGGAACCGGCCGGCGAAGCGGTACCCGTTGCCGGAGTGCAACGACGGGTGGGGATGAATATTGCAACGGTGAGCGGCGTCCGGGACTTGTCGGTGCCAGCCGATAGGTTCCCGAACATGATCCCCATGGACACCAGGACCGACCACGCGCATGTGATCTCGCTGGCCGGCACGGCAAGGCGTACAGGCGAGGCGCGCACCCTCGGCGGCGCTGCCCCTGTACGGGTCGTCCCCCTGTGGCAGGCGCCCTGCGCGCATGCTGCCCAAGGCTCTGCGAAGCACTGAGGCACATGTCCGGCACCGGAGCCGCAGGCCCGCGGTTGCCGACTGCGGAGGCGACCGGAAGGCCCGCCACAGGGAGTTCGACCCCACGATGCCGGCCGGTTTCTCCGGTGGCCTGATCACCACCGCTCAGGGAGGCAGGTGCTGGATACTGGGCGCCCGACCACGCGGTGAGCGAAAATTCCCAGGAGTGCGCGTTGAGTAGTCCCCTGCCCGATGTCTTCACCGTGACGGATCCGTCGGACATCGCCGATCTGGAGCGCTGGCTCGGGCAGTACGGATGGCGCGTCAACGGTTCACCGGCCAAGGCGTGGCCGGATGTGGTGTACATCGAGCCCGACCTCGGCCCGGAGCCGGTGCTCATCGACGGCTTCTACCTGCAGGCAGGCCAGAGCATCGCGTGGGACGGCCGCGACGTGGTGCGCCGCACTGCGTCGCTGCCGCCGTCGGTACGGCCGCTGGTCGAATGGGTGTCGGAACTGTGGGATGCCGATCGTGCATTGCCGGCGCTCACCGACGCCGACCTCGATCGGCTGCTCGACAGCGGGAACGGCGACGACGCACACCGGTGAGCTCCGGGCCCGGTGTGCCGCCCGGTCGGGCGGTCACACCGTGGTGCGGTGAGTGCGCGGCCGGCCTGAGTCGAGGCCGCGAGGGATGGGGTCGCTCCATGAATTTTGGGGGCGGGCTTTGCCGGTTGACCCGTCGACGCAGTCGACTGGGGGCATCGGCAACAGCATGGAGGCACGGTTCGGTTCGGTGCGTTGCTGGCAGCGAGTGTTCTCGCCAAGGTTCCTTTCGCCGAGCTCGGAACAGGGATCACGCCGACCGAGCTGACGTTCCAGACTCGGCCACGGCGGTAGCCGCCCAGCGACCCGGGGCCGAACCGGCCGACGCGGGGCACCCGGGCAGCCGGTCCGGGCGTCGGTTCGCTTGGCGTGTCGGTCGGCGCATCCCCGGTAGGAGTGGATTGCTCCTGTTCCCCGGCGGACGGGGTGAGGAGGCGGGTAGGGTCGCGCCGCGCGGGTCTGTTCCGCCCGCGCCGGAACGGAGGGTGCGGTGCCGGATTCGCCGATCAGCAGGACCGTGGGCAGCGCCGAGAGGGAGTACGGTCCATCGGCGCTGACTTCGGACCGGGTGCGGGAGCTGGCGTTGTGCGCCGCGGTGTTCGTCCCCGCGGATCCACCACGCACCGGCACGGTGGTGTTCTGGCGGCCGGTCGGCGGCGCTGTGCCCGGGGCGAGCGAGAAGGTCACGGTGGTGCGCCCACACGGTGCCCAGGTGCGCCGCCGGGAGGTACCGGCCGTCCGGCTCCCGGTCGGTCAGGCCCTGGACGTCCTCATCGAGGCGCGCCGGACGTCGGATGGCGACCCGTCAGGGGCTTTCTGGGGCACCGCCGTGGTACTGGCGCTACAGCTGATCGCGCGGGGCCGACTGCTGCCCGGGGTCAGCCCGGCGGGGTTCGACGCATGGCGGATCGGCCCCTACGAGCCTGACGACCTGGTGGCGGTGCGCGGGCTGGCAGCCGCGATGCCGCCGAACGCGCGGGCCGTGCCGCTCGCGGACCGGGACGGGGCCGAACTGCCGCAGGCCGAGCCGTTGGTGCGGGCGTTCGCGGACGCGGTCTCCGATGTCCTCGCCCGTACGCCGGCCGGTCCGATGGCCGCCGGCGGGCCGATGTGGACGGCTTTGCAGCCGCAACCGGTGCCCGAGGAGTACCGGCGGTGGGCGGCCGATGCCGCAGTGGGCCTGGACTGTGGGGTGCGGGTGTCCGTGCGGATCGAGCTGCCCGGCGTCGAGACGGGCGACTGGGCCGCCGACGGGTCCGGTGGCGGACGGGATGCGGGCGGGTGCAGGGCGGTGGTCCAGTTGCACCAGCTCTCCGACGGGATGGTCGCCGACGCTCGGGACGTGTGGTCTGGCCGCTCGGGGGCCGGCGCCTCGTTCGGCCCGCAGGCACGGGCGCAGGCGCTGCTGGAACTGCGGCGGGCGGCCCGGGCGTGGGCGCCGATGGGCCGGCTGCTGGACGCGGCCGCGCCGATCGGGCTCGACCTGTCGGACGCCGAGGTCGCCGATCTGCTGGGCAGGGCGTCGGCCGCGCTGGCCGAGGCGGGCGTTCAGGTGCACTGGCCCAAGGAGCTGGCGAAGCGGTTGCTGGCCCGCGGCGTCGTCGAGCCGGCGCAGAAGGCCGCCTCGGACCTACCGTCGCTGCTGTCGGCCGAGGCGGTGCTGTCGTTCCGCTGGCAGATCGCCCTGGCGGGCCGGGAGTTGGAGCCGGCCGAACTCGACCGGCTCGCCGAGGCGACCCGTCCCCTGGTGCGTCTTCGGGACCAGTGGGTGCTGATAGACCCGGCCGTCCTCGCCCGGGCCCGCGACCGGGTCCCGGTCCCGCTCACACCCGTGGAGGCGCTGGGCAGCGTGCTGGCCGGCCGCGCCGACATCGGCGGAGAGGAGGTGGAGGTGACGGCGCTCGGATGGCTCGCCGAACTGAAGGAGCGTCTGGCCGACCCGGCAGCCGCAGCCCGCCGAAGCCCCGTCCCGCCACCGGCCGCCTTGAACGCGACCTTGCGCCACTACCAGGTTGCGGGCCTGACGTGGCTGGACCAGATGACGTCCCTGGGGTTGGGCTGCTGCCTGGCCGACGACATGGGGTTGGGCAAGACGCTGCAGATCATCGCCCTGCACCTGCATCGCGGGCGCAGCGAGCCGACGCTGGTGGTGTGCCCGACGTCGCTGCTAGGGAACTGGCAGCGCGAGATCGAGAGGTTCGCGCCCGGGACCCCGGTGGTGCGCTTCCATGGCGGGCGGCGCGCGCTGACCGGCGCCAGGTCGGGTTTCGTCCTGACGACTTACGCCACCATGCGGCTGCGGGCGGCCGAGCTCGCAGCGTGTGCCTTCGGGCTGATCGTGGTGGACGAGGCGCAGCACGTGAAGAACGCGGCGTCATCCACGGCGAAGGCCCTGCGCACTCTTCGCGCGCCCGCGCGGATCACGTTGACCGGTACCCCGGTGGAGAATCAGCTCGCCGATCTGTGGGCGCTGCTGGACTTCACCACGCCCGGGCTGCTGGGGTCGCTGAAGGAGTTCCGGGACCGGTACGCGCGCGGCGCGGAGAGCGGGAAGGACCCCGCAGCCGCGGGCCGCCTGGCGGCGCTGATCGCCCCGTTCGTGCTGCGCCGACGCAAGTCGGATCCCGGGATCGCCCCGGAGCTCCCCGCGAAGACGGTCTCCGACCATCCGGTGGCGTTGTCGAAGGAGCAGGTGGCCCTGTACGAAGCGGTCGTGCGCGAGACGATGGCCGCGATCGTGGCCAGTGACGGCATCGCGCGGCGGGGCCTGGTCCTCAAGCTCCTCACCGGCCTCAAGCAGATCTGCAACCATCCCGCTCAGTTCCTCGGTGAGGCCGGAACGGGTGAGCGGGCGGGCCGCTCGGGAAAGCTGGAACTCCTCGACGAGCTCTTGGACGCGATCCTCGCCGAGGAACGCTGCGCGCTGGTCTTCACCCAGTACGTCGGCATGGGACGGCTCATCGAGAGCCATCTGACCGCCCGGAGCGTACCGGTGCAGTTCCTGCACGGCTCCGTCCCTGTCAAGCGGCGGGACCGGATGGTGGAGGACTTTCAGTCCGGACGGGCCTCGGTTTTCCTGCTGTCGCTGAAGGCGGCCGGCTCCGGCCTGAACCTGACCCGCGCCTCCCATGTGATCCACTTCGACCGGTGGTGGAACCCGGCCGTCGAGGAGCAGGCCAGCGACCGCGCCTACCGCATCGGTCAGACGGAGAAGGTCCAGGTGCACCGGCTCATCGCCGAGGGCACCATCGAAGATCGAATCTCCGAACTTCTTGCCTCCAAACAGGCTTTGGCCGACGCTGTGCTCGGCACCGACGGGGAAGGAGCGTTCACCGAACTCAGCGACGCCGAACTCGCCGATTTCGTCCGCCTCAGGAGGATCCCCCGATGAAGTCCTCACCGGCCCGTTCGCCCGGTCGTGACGGCGACCGCCGTCTGGTCTTCCCGCCGCTTCCCACCGCCCGGCTCGGCCGCTCCTTCGCCGAGACCTGGTGGGGCAACGCCTGGGTGCAGGCCCTGGAAGGCCCCACCCGGTCCGCGACCGGACGCCTCGCCCGGGGGCGCACCTACGCGCGGGCCGGCAACGTCGGCGAGATCACCATCACCCCGGGCCTGGCAACCGCCCGCGTCCAGGGCAGCCG
>NZ_JBIVVI010000721.1:0-4746 GCF_044757675.1 Kitasatospora sp. NPDC091257 | reverse complement strand
GGCCTCGCTGCCCGTCCCCCCGGAGCCCGGCCACTGACCGGCCGGGCCGACGACCGGGCCGACGGCCGGAGCGGCCGGACCGGGACTACCAGTCCCGCCCGGCGATCTCCCGGATGCCCGGCAGCGCGGCCTCGAAGACCGTCTCGAACCAGACCGAGAACGGCCGCTCCGCCCGCAGCTCCCGCAGCTCCTGCGCGGTCACGAAGGCGAAGTCGTCCACCTCCTCCGGGTCCGGCTCGACCGGCGCGGTGACGAGTCCCACGAACAGGTGGTTCCACTCCCGCTCGATCAGCCCGGAGGCCTCGTCCGGCAGGTCGTAGCGGACGGTGCCCGCCTCGCACAGCAGCGCCGGCGCGACGCCCAGCTCCTCGGCGGTGCGCCGGGCGGCGGCGACGAACGGCGGCTCGTCCGGGTACGGGTGGCCGCAGCAGGTGTTCGACCAGACGCCGGGGGAGTGGTACTTGCCGAGCGCCCGGCGCTGGAGCAGCAGCCGGCCCTGGCGGTCGAACAGGAAGACGGAGAAGGCCCGGTGCAGACGGCCCGGCTGCTGGTGGGCCCAGAGCTTCTCGCCGGTGCCGATCGTGACGCCCTCGTCGTCGACCAGTTCCAGCAGGATCTCGGCTCCGGCCGGGGCGGATCCGGTGGCCCGGGGGTCGACCGTGACATCGGTCTCCACGTCGAGACCGGTGTCGATCTCGGCAGCGAAGTGCGTCGGGTCGGTCGGCAGACTCTGGGGCATGGGGCCTCTTTCGGGAGCGGGAGCAACGGGAGCATCGGGTGTCTCCGACGCACCGGGTGGAGTGCGGCGGACACAGCAGGGGCACCGGCGCCGGCGTCGGGCTCCAGTCTGCCGTATGGGTGGCACTCGCCAGGGGCCCCACGCACAACCGGACGGATCATGACCCGGAGGAATCGGAAACCGGCCAGAGAAGGATCCGGGAAGCCCCCGAAAGGGGCACGGAATTCGCAGAACCGTTCGCCGCGCGTTCGGAGCCCGTTCGACCGGCCCGGCGGAGCCGGTGCGGAACCCGGGCCGCTCCACCGCCGCCCCGGGCCGCTCCACCGCCACCGCGGCCGCCGTTCGCCCCGCCCGCCGCCCGGGGCCCGCCGCCCCGTCGGCCGTCCTGTCGGCCGCCCCGGGCCCACGGGCGCGTTCTGGCCGGTCGCCCCGGTCGCCTACCATCACATACGACACGGTGCCCGGATCTGTGCCGGCACCGGCGCGCCGCCGCCCGCCCCGGTCGAACGCCGGTCCGGGCGAACCGGTGGCGCCGCCGACCTCCGGCACAGATCCGCGCACAGCACGACGGATCAGGAGACCCGCATGATCGGCCTCGTTCTGGCAGCCGGCGCCGGCCGCCGGCTGCGCCCGTACACCGACACCCTGCCCAAGGCTCTGGTGCCGGTCGACGGGGAACGGACCGTCCTGGACCTTACGCTCGGCAACTTCGCCGAGGTCGGACTGCGCGAGGCCGCGATCGTCGTCGGCTACCGCAAGGAGGCGGTGTACGACCGCAAGGACGCGCTGGAGAACAAGTACGGCGTCAAGCTCCACCTGGTCGAGAACGACAAGGCCGAGGAGTGGAACAACGCCTACTCGCTGTGGTGCGCCCGCGAGCTGTTCGCCGAGGGCCTGCTGCTCGCCAACGGCGACACCGTCCACCCGGTCTCCGTCCAGCGGACCATGCTGGAGGGCAACCGGCGACTGACCGAGTGCGGCACCGCCCCCGGCATCCTGCTCGCCCTCGACACGGTGAAGAAGCTCGCCGACGAGGAGATGAAGGTGATCGTCGACCCGGCCACGGGCATGCGCCGCATCACCAAGCTGATGGAGCCGGCCGAGGCGACCGGCGAGTACATCGGCGTCACGGTGATCAACCCGTCCGCCGCCGCCGACCTGACCGACGCGCTGCGCGCCACCTACGAGCGCGACCCGCAGCTGTACTACGAGGACGGCTACCAGGAGATGGTGAACCGCGGCCTGCGGATCGACGTGCAGCCGATCGGCGAGGTCTCCTGGGTCGAGGTCGACAACCACGACGACCTGGCGAAGGCGCGGGAGATCGCGTGCCGGTACTGACCCGACTGGTTCCGTCGCCGCTGTTCGTCGAGATCCGCCCGGGCGCGCTGGACGCGCTCGGCGGCATCCTCGCGGACCAGCGGCTGTCGGCCTCGGGCCGGATCGCGGTCGCGATCAGCAACGGCTCCGGCTCGGCCATGCGCCGTCGCCTGGAGCCGGCCCTGCCCGGAGCCGACTGGTACAACGTGGACGACGGCAGCCTGGACAGCGCGGTGCGGCTGGCCGAGGCGATGCGCGGCGGGCACTACGACGCGATCGTGGGCCTCGGCGGCGGCAAGATCATCGACGCCGCCAAGTACGCCGCGGCCCGGGTCGGCCTGCCGCTGGTCGCGGTCGCCACCAACCTGGCCCACGACGGCATCTGCTCGCCGGTCTCCACCCTGGACAACGACGCCGGGCGCGGCTCCTACGGGGTGCCCAGCCCGATCGGCATCGTGGTCGACCTGGACGTGATCCGGCAGGCCCCGCCGCGCTTCGTGGCGGCCGGCGTGGGCGACGTCGTCTCCAACATCTCCGCGTGCGCGGACTGGGAGCTGTCGCACGCGGTGACCGGTGAACCGGTGGACGGACTGGCCGTGGCGATGGCCCGCTCGGCGGGCGAGAACCTGCTGCGGCACCCGGGCGGCACCCAGGACCAGGACCTCCTGACGGCGCTCGCCGAGGCCCTGGTACTGTCCGGCATCGCGATGAACATCGCGGGCAGCACCCGGCCCTCGTCGGGTGCCTGCCACGAGATCTCGCATGCCCTGGACGTGCTGTATCCCAAGCGGTCCGCCCAGCACGGCGAGCAGGTCGGCCTCGGCGCCGCCTTCGCCAGCTTCCTGCGGGGCGAGCGCGAGCTGACCGGTCTGATCGTGGAGCGCCTGGCGAGCCACGGACTGCCGGTGACCGCCGCTCAGATCGGCTTCACCGAGGCGGAGTTCACCGAAGCGGTGCACTACGCTCCGAACACCCGACCGGGGCGCTTCACCATCCTCGAACACCTCGACCTCTCCCCTTCCGCAATCAGGGACGCGTACGCCGACTATGTCCAAGCCGTCAACAGCTGACCCCTCCACCGCGGGAGCCCAACGGCCCCCGGTGGACCTGAGCCGCAGGCCCTCGATCGAGGAACTGCGCGCGGTGATCCACCCGGAGGGCATGCTCCAGCGCCGCAGCGCCGAGCACTGGGCCGGCCGCCTGTACATGCGGAAGATCTCGCTGCGGATCACCCGCGTGCTCTCCACCATGACGGCGATCACGCCCAACGGCCTGACGTACCTGATGATGTTCACCGGCATCCTGGCCGGTGCCGCGCTGGTCGTGCCGGGCATCGCGGGCGCCGTCCTGGGCGCCCTGCTGATCCAGGTCTACCTGCTGCTGGACTGCGTGGACGGCGAGGTGGCCCGCTGGCGCCGGCAGACCTCGCTCACCGGGGTCTACCTGGACCGGGTCGGCCACTACATGTCCGAGGCGGCCCTGCTGACCGGCCTCGGCCTGCGTGCCACCGACCTGCTGCACCGCGAGGGCGCCGGGTCGCACTGGGAGTGGGCCTTCCTCGGCACCCTGGCCGCGCTCGGCGCGATCCTGATCAAGTCCGAGACCGACCTGGTGGACGTGGCCCGGGCGCGCAGCGGCATGACGGCCGTCGAGGACAGCGCCTCGGTGCCGCGGTCGTCCTCCGTCGCCAGGGCCCGCCGGGCGGCCTCCTTCCTGAAGTTCCACCGCCTGGTCGGCGCGGTCGAGGCCTCGCTGTTCGTCCTGGCCGCCGGCGTCGCGGATGCCGTGCACGGCGGACTCCTCTTCACCCGGCTCGCGGTGGTCGTCCTGGCGGCGATCGCGATGCTCCAGACCGTGCTGCACCTGCTGAGCATCGTCCTCTCCAGCAGGCTGCGATGAACGGGACCACCGCGGAGAACTTCCGCCTCGGCGCCGTGATCATCACCATGGGCAACCGGCCGGCCGAGCTCAACGCCCTGATCGAGGCCGTCCGCGCCCAGGAGGGCCCGGCGGTCGAACTGGCCGTGGTCGGCCAGGGCGTGAAGCTGCCCCCGCTGCCGGAGGACGTGCGCAGCGTCGAGCTGCCGGAGAACCTGGGCATCCCGGGCGGGCGCAACGTCGGCATCGAGCTGTTCGGCCGGGACGGGGCGGAGGTCGACGCGGTCCTCTTCCTGGACGACGACGGGAACCTGCCGCGCACCGACTCGGCCCGCCTGCTGCGCGAGGCCTTCACCGCCGACCCGGAGCTGGGCATCGTCGCCTTCCGGATCGCGGATCCGGACACCGGGGTCACCCAGCGCCGCCACGTCCCCCGCCTGCGCGCCAGCGACCCGCTGCGCTCGTCCCGGGTGACGACCTTCCTCGGCGGCGCGAGCGCGGTGCGCTGCAAGGTGTTCGAGCAGGCCGGGCAGCTGCCCGCCGAGTTCTTCTACGCCCATGAGGAGACCGACCTCGCGTGGCGCGCGCTGGACGCCGGCTGGGCCATCGACTACCGGGCGGACGTGGTGCTGCACCACCCCACGACCTCGCCGGCCCGCCACGCGACCTACTTCCACAACGTGGCCCGCAACCGGGTCTGGCTCGCGAGGCGGAACCTTCCGGCCCTGTTGGTGCCTCTCTATCCGGGAACCTGGTTCCTGCTGACCCTGGCCCGCGACGGAGTCGCTGGTTGGCACGGCGATGCCAAC
>NZ_JBIVVI010000720.1:0-4765 GCF_044757675.1 Kitasatospora sp. NPDC091257 | reverse complement strand
CTTCTCCAGGAAGAAGCAGAGGTCCTGGACCATGTAGTTGGGCGAGGCGTTGCGGATGACGCTGACGCCGTCGTGCCGGGCGGCGGCCAGCAGGGCCTGGACGGCCCGCGCGGCGAGCCGGGCCGCCTCGCCGCCCGGCAGGCCGGGCAGGTGAGCGGCGGTCAGCGTGGTGAGCAGCGCGGCCGCGCCCGAGACCGCGACCGACTCGCCGGTGATCCGCATCGTGTTGAAGACGCCGGCCGCGGCCCCGGCGCGCTCGACCGGCACCGTGCCCACCGCCGCGTCGTCCATCACCCCGAACGCCAGCCCCACCCCGGCCCCGAACGGCAGCAGCGGTACCGTCAGCGCCGCCCACCCCGCGCCGCCGCGCACCGTGACCAGCAGCAGGGCGCCCAGCGCGATCAGCGCCGAGGCGCCGGTCAGCACCGTACGGACGGAGAACGCCGCGGCCAGGCGCCCGGCCGGCAGCGGCAGCAGCAGGACGGGCACCGTCAGCGGCAGCAGGAGCAGACCACTGGTCAGCACGGAACGCCCGCCCACCCCCTGGAGGTAGGCGGGCAGGTAGACCAGCAGCACCACGAAGCCGAGGGTCACGGTGAACGGCTGGCACACGACCGCGAGGAACTCGGGCCGCCGGAACAGCCGGACGTCGAACATCGCCCGCTGCGCCCGGCGCAGCTCCACCACCGCGAAGGCCGCCACCAGCAGGGCCGCGCCGGCCAGCGGCAGCAGGGTGCCCGGCGCCGTCCAGCCGGCCGGCGCTGAACCACCCCGGCACCGGGCCGGCGCCGGGCCTCCCGTCACCCGGCTTCACCCACGGTCGCCCGGGCGGTGGACGCTGAGGTCGCCGTAGGCCCGCAGGGCGCCGGCCGGGTCGCCGGGCTGGTCCCGCAGAACGGCGTCCAGGAAGGCGAGGGTGGCCGCGGCGACGACGCGCGGGCTCTCGGTGCGGCCCAGGGAGCCGACGAGCGAGGGCACGGGCGGCAGGTACAGGGGGCCGTCCATGAAGGTGAGATGCGCGGTGCCGGGGACGGTGAGCCGGTAGCTCGTCGCGGTGCTGGACCCGAGCGCCTCGGTGAGGCGGGGCAGATAGCGCGGGTCGGTTCCCGGGGTGAGGGCCTGGGTGAGTGCGAGCGTCGGCCGGTCGAGGGCGGGTGCGGTGGGGCCGTGGGGGTAGCCGTCCAGGTCGACGACGGCGCCGAACCGGCGGTCCTGCCGGGCCGCCTGCAGGGCGGCGGCGCCGCCCATGGAGTGGCCGCTCACCGCGACCCGCCCGGTGTCCAGGCGTCCGGTCAGCGGGTCGGCGATCCCGCCCCGGTCCAGGGTGTCCAGCCGGGTGAGGACGAAGCCGAGGTCGGCGGCCCGCACCGCCGTCCAGCCGGCCGCCAGCTCGTCGTCCTTGTCCCGGTCGCCGCTGGAGGCGGTCTCGGTGGTGATCGTCCGGCCGTCGGCGAGGACGACGGCGGCGGAGTCGTACGGGTGGTCGAGGGCGGCGACCACGTAGCCGTGGCTGGCCAGTTCCTCCGCCCAGGCGGTGTTCTGGGTGCGCACCCCGCCCGACCCGGGGGAGAACAGCACGACCGGGAACCGTTCGCCACCGCCGGCCACCGGGGCGTCGAAGACCGAACGGCTGCGGGCCCGCGGAACACCGTCGACCAGGAAGCCCGGCAGGCCGACGCCGCGGGCGAGGGCCTCGGAGACGGTGCGCGCCTCGCGCTCGGTGCGTCCGAGGTACTGGGCCCGCCGCGTGCCCGCGGGGCTCTGCCGCGCGGGGTACCAGAGCTGGACCACGACGGTGCGCAGGTCGTTCGGATCGGCGGTGAAGGTCTCGGGGCGGTGCGGGTCGGTCCACTGCACCACGCGGGTGCCGACCGCGAAGGCGCCCGACGGTTCGGGGAACACGGGTACGGGAAAGGCCCAGGCGGCCACCGGGCCGGTGGCGATCAGGCCGGCGCAGGCCACCGATCCCGGCAGCGCCAGCCACCAGCGGGCCCGCCACGCCGGCCGGCCGGTACGGCGCCGCAGCAGGGGGGAGAGGGCGAACGGCGCCGCGAGGGCGGCGCCGGCCAGGACCGGCAGCAGCTGCCAGCGGATCCCCGTCACGGCCAGCGCGAGCGCGGACGGCACGAGGAGCGCCCCCGCCGCGATCGTCACGCGCGGGCGGGCGGCGGGGGGAAGCCAGCGCGCCACCACCAGCGCGACGGCACCCAGCAGGGCGAGGATTTCCAGGGGGGACATGGGCAGTCCCGCGATGTTCTCGGTCACCCGGCCATGCTCGGCGCCGGGCGTGCGCCGCCGCATCGATCACGGGTCGCCGCCGTGGCCGACCGGGGTCGCAAACCGCTGAACGTCCCCGTACGACCGCAGCAGTAGTCGAGCACACCGGACCGGCGGCCGCACTGCGACCACGGGAGGTATCGGGACTCCTCCTGCGGGCGTATCCCGGCCCGGCGCGATCAGACGGTGGACTCATGTGCCGCGCGGGCCGGCGGCCTACCGTGAGCAGGGCCGCGGTCCGTGCCGGGCAGCGGTCCGTGCCGGGGCGGCGGTGGTGCGTGCCGGGGCGGCGCGAGGCGTACGGCCTCCGTGTCCGACCCGGAACCGGCTGTCCGCGGCGGTGGCCCCGGCCGGGGCCACCATGACGCCGAATCGACAGGGACGTGCGATGACCGAGGCGGCCGCGGAACCCGGCCAGGCCCACCGGAACCAGGTGCCTGTACGGGTGCGGGTGCGGGCACGGTGGGCGAGGACGGCCCTACAACTGACGCAGTACGCCGACCTTGCCCGCGCACGAGCGGCGCGACCGGTGAAAGCCGCCGGGCGCTGGGGCTCCCGGCTGCCGCCCGCGGTACGGGACGCGCTGCTGCCGGCGCTCCTGCTCCTCAACGTCACGACCACGCGCCCGCCGCACGAGCTGCCGGTGGCCGTGGCCCTCACCGCCGCCCTCGCGCTGCCCCTGCTGTGGCGGCGCCGGGCCCCGCGCACGGTGTTCGGCGCGGTGGCGGCCGCGGCCCTCGTCCAGTGGCTGACGGGCGTCCAACTGCCCGCCGATGTAGCCCTGTTGGTGGCCCTCTACACGGTGGCCGCCACCTCGGGCCGGCGCGGCGCGCTCGTCGCCGGCGCCCTCGTGGAGGCGGGTGCCCTGCTGGCCTGCCTGCGCTGGGCGACGGAAGGCGCGTTCCTGACCCCGTTCGTCGCGGTCACCGCGATGGTCGTCGCCGCCGCCGTCCTCGGCGTGAACGTGCGCACCACGCGCGCCTACCTCGCGGCCCTGGAGGAACGGGCCGCCCGCCTGGAGCACGAACAGGAACAGCAGGCGCGACTGGCCGTCGCCGAGGAAAGGACGCGCATCACCCGGGAGATGCACGACATCGTCACCCACAACCTGTCCGTCATGGTCGCGCTCACCGACGCCGCCGTCTACGCCCAGCACCGGTCGCCCGACAAGGCCACCACCGCGATGCTCCAGATCTCCGAGACGGGCCGCCAGGCCCTGACCGACATGCGGCGCTCACTGGGCGTCCTGCGCACCGACGAACCGGACGCGCAGCGCCACCCGCTGCCCGGCATCGCCCAACTGGAGGCCCTCGCCGACCAGATGTGCGCCGCCGGACTGCCCACCCGCCTCGACGTCCACGGCGGCCACGCCCACATCCCCGCCACCGCCCAACTCACCGTCTACCGACTGGTACAGGAAGCCTTGACCAACACCCTCAAGCACACACCCGCCGGCACCCGCGCCACCGTCCGCATCCACTGCTCGACCGCGGCCGTCACCGTGGACGTCACCGACAGCGGCCCCCGCCCGCCGCATCCGCGTCCCGCCGCCGCACCGTCCGGCCACGGCATCCCCGGCATGCGCGAGCGCTCGGCCGCCTACGGGGGGACATTGCGGGCCGGACCGCTCCCGGGCGGCGGCTGGGGAGTCCACACCCGCCTGCTGCTCGACAGCGGCGAAGCGGCGCGCGCATGACGATCCGCATCCTGATCGCCGACGACGAAGCGCTGCTCCGGATGGCCTTCAGTACCGTCCTGGAGGCCCAGCCCGACATGGCACCGGTCGGCGAGGCCGCCGACGGCGCCCAGGCCGTACGCCTCGCCCGGGAGCTGCGCCCCGACGTCGTC
Organism: Kitasatospora sp. NPDC091257; assembly: GCF_044757675.1. Classification (NCBI taxonomy): domain Bacteria; kingdom Bacillati; phylum Actinomycetota; class Actinomycetes; order Kitasatosporales; family Streptomycetaceae; genus Kitasatospora; species Kitasatospora sp. NPDC091257. Next base: position 640 of record NZ_JBIVVI010000720.1, on the reverse strand, counting down.
CTCATGGACGTCCGGATGCCCGGGACCGACGGGATCGAGGCGACCCGGCAGGTCGTCGCGGCCTGCCCGCGGAGCAGGGTGCTCATCCTCACCACCTTCGACCTGGACGAGTACGCCTTCGCCGGACTCAACGCCGGGGCCTCGGGCTTCCTGCTGAAGAACGCCCGGCCGGAGGAACTGCTCACCGCGATCCGCAACGTCGCCGCGGGCGACGCGGTGATCTCCCCGCGGATCACCCGCCGCCTGCTGGAGAACCTCCGCCCGCACATCCCCGACGGCCGCGGCCCCGAGCACGACGAGCGGCTGGGCCGGCTCAGCGCCCGCGAACGCGAGGTGCTCGTCCAGGTGGGCCGCGGCCTGTCCAACGCGGAGATCGCGGCCACCCTGTACCTCGCGGAGGCGACCGTGAAGTCCCACCTGGGACGGATCCTGCAGAAGCTCGAACTCCGCGACCGGATCCAGGCCGTGGTCCTCGCCTACGAAAGCCGCCTCGTCCACCCGGCCTGACCCCGCAGCCCCGCCGCCGCGTGGGGCCGCCCGCCCTCCACGCCCCTTCGCCCTGGTCCGCCCAACCCGCCGGGCCGCGCGCAGGAAGTCGGCCCCGCCGACTTCCTGCGCTCTGGCTCGGTGGGGTGGGGTG